>JBAUBP010000324.1:0-8321 GCA_049676905.1 Bathyarchaeia archaeon | reverse complement strand
GTCCAGCAAGTTTGTATGGTTCCCCGTATCCAGATCCCAATTTCAGTTTATCATTGGGAATAAGGAATTTGAATACAGCTTGTCGTAGACTTCCAATGCATTGGCATATGACGCCGTTTTCGATTTTGTAGTCATCACAGATCTTGCTTATACCTTCGTATAGGTCAGTTCCTGGTAATAAGCGACCTACTATTATTCTTCCTAATTGTGCCTCTCCGGCTGCGTAGCGAACTTCTTCACTCATTATATTCACCTTATAGTTGCTATAGAACTAGCAATCTGCCTTTTAATTATTTATCTCCAGAACTTTTAGGATAGAAAATGTAAATTCAAGCATGTTATCTTAGGACTTATCCTGGATTAATCTCTCAAGTGAGAAAAAATTATGTGCCGAAAGGTTGTGGCGCCGCCGGAAGGATTCGAACCTTCGACCAACGGGTTACCGCATTTTTTAGAAAGAATTTAACAGCTTCAGCCTCAACTTTCTATCAAGTTGAGTCCGCTGCTCTACCACTGAGCTTGCGCCTACGAATATCTTCGTAAACGGCGGCACATATTGTCGGCGGCTTTCTAGCATCAAAATTTAGGTGATGTATTAAAGGCATTTGGTTGCTTGAATGAATACGTTTTTAATCAGAATTCTGAGCACTTTAAAGAAGAAATGTTTTATAATCTTTTAAGATTCTTGGATAGACCTATGGGCCCGTAGCTCAGTCTGGTCTGGCATCAGAAGATGCTTCACAGAAAGAGCGGCAGAACATCTTGTCGAAGCTCATAAGAATCTGAGTGACCTGATGGTCATGGGTTCAAATCCCACCGGGCCCACCAAATGGTAAGAGAGTATTTACGACAAGTACGATCCCAGTAAGTTGTTCGTCGCTTATCCTCAAACTTACAAGATGGTAGATAGAAAGTGTTGATGTTATCGCGCAGATGGATTATATTTCTTACAGCATCGATGCTTTACTTTGTAGGCTATTTTCATCGAGTTTCGATTACAGTAATCGTTGAAGATTTAATGAAAGAATTCTCTGCAAGTGCAACGTCTCTAGGAATTTTCTCGTCTTTTTATTTTTATCCATATGCTTTAATGCAGATTCCTGCTGGTTTATTGATCGATAAATTAGGATCTAGAAAAACTCTAACAATATTCTGTTTAGTGGCTTCGATTGGTACTTTGATATTTTCTCTTTCTCCAAGTTTATCTTATGCGACTTTCAGTCGATTAATAATAGGATTCGGTGTTTCCGTAGCTTTTCTTAGTACTGCGAAGCTTATAGCATCCTGGTTCAATGCTCGGAGTTTTGCAAGTCTTATTGGAATTTTAGTTGCAATGGGTAATGTTGGAGCCCTTTTAGCTTCAGCTCCCCTTGCGTTAATGGTCATAGGATTAGGATGGAGATTATCTTTCTTCTCAATAGCATTCGCAACTTTTGCACTTACGGGTCTCATTTGGCTTATTGTTAAAGATACTCCAATGGCGAATGAAAATAATTCAAATGAGCTGGATTCGAACTCATCATATGAAGATCGAAAAGACAGGAATATGTTTTCAGGAGTATTACAGTCAATTAAGACGAAAGATTTCTGGCTTATTGCTTTTCCTCCACTTTTCTTTTTCGGCTCATTTATCAGTTTGCAAGGTCTCTGGGGTGTACAATTTGTCATGCAGATATTTGCTCTGAGCAAGGTTGAAGCAAGCATCGTTGTCATGATGATGTCCATTGGGTTCTCTATTGGAGCGCTATTCTGGGGAATAGTATCAGATAGATTGGCTGTCTCAAGGAAGAATATCTATCTATTTGGTTTAATTCTCTATGTTTCTATATGGTTGTGCCTAACGCTATTTAGATATGTTCCAATAGGTTCATGGTTGCATGCCTTGTTTTTCTTTCTAGGATTTTTCTTCGGCGTGATTCCGATCAGTGTTGCAATGGTAAAATCACTCTTTCCTTTGAAGATAATGGGCACGGCAACAGGTGCTGCAAATGCCTTGCCGTTTGTAGGGGGTGCTTTGTACCCGCTGTTATTTGGTTATATTCTCGATGTATTTGGATTGGAGAGGATAGAGGAAGGCGTAAGGGTATACTCTTCAGCATCATACGAACTTGGTTTCACGGTTTGTTTATTCTCATTGATCTTTGCGATTGGGATGATTTTTTTCATAAAAAATAAAAAGAACTCTATACAATAGTTGAATCGTCATTTTATCAAGTATTTGAGATAGAGCTCTTACCAAGTATACTTGGAAAACGAATCTAGATTTATATTCTGGTGATGTATGACTTATTCTAATCGGTTGAGGTTAATTTCATGCCTGCAGAAATAACTGATGAAGAAGCTTTCATGAAAATGTCAGAATCAGCTATTGAATGTCGTGTGAGAAGATCAGGTGAATCTGTAAAACTGAAACTAAGGACCCCAAAAAAGCTCTATACAATGAAAGTAGTTGGCGCTAGAGCCGAAGAAATCATAAAAAAATTGGCTTGTGAGATAGTAGAAGTATAGTAAGAATTCTACCCTCCGTGGGCAGTAGGGATAAGTGTTAGGGTATCCCCATCTAAGAGATCTGTATTAAGCCCCTCAAGAAGGCCTATCTCAACTTCATTTATCAATATGATCATGTTAGGCCTTGAATTCGCGATAATATTCTTACCCAAGATCGATTTCATACGACTTGAATTTACAGCTAAACTCTCCAATAATTCGCCAACATTTATTGATTCGGGAGCTTCTATTTCTTGTTGCTCTTTCCCTGCAGCCCATTTTAGGGTGCCCAAAAGTTTGATCTTGATTTTGCTCAATATAGTGCCCTACATGGTAACTTCTTGAATCAATTATGCGGTCATATCTACACTATAACCTATTTTGAATATGGAGCACATACTAATCAGATTTCTCTAGATGAAATTAGAAAAGAAAAATAGGGAAATTTTCTGGAGGTCAGCGAGCGTCATCCTTGTTGCTCTGTAATAATCTCCAGTTGTATTTTATGAACTATATTTTAAAGAATTCATGGGCAGTCGGTAGTTTAACTGCTTTTAGAGAGAATAATCTCCATTGTCGAGACTGCCCTCGTACCACCCTCTTCCATGCTTATCTCTTCGGTGTCAATAATTACCTTCTCGACTTTTAGACTCTCCATGAATCTTCGCCGCGTTATCTCAGCGACATCGACAGCGGTTGATATGGCTTGCCCTCGAGCTTTGAGACTGATCTGCTTTGTTTCTCCGCTCCCAAAGAGGGTAATTACAGCCAAAACATAGTTCATAGTTGGCTTTCGCCCTATGAATACTGTATTAGGTTCCTTTGACATTCTATTATGTTCCTCCAATGAATTTTTGGTAAAAACCCTATGTCCTATACTCGATATTTAAACACTTTTCCAAATATGCACGCTTTTTAACTCACACGCGAGCCTTTTTACTCTTGTGGAGGTGCAACAGCGGCTGGGGCCATCATGTGCTGTTTCCGATGTTCCTCAACGCGTTTAAGCCCTGTCAAGTACCCAGCAATCTTGTTTCGCATTTTTTTAGTTCTTGTATCGAGATATTGGTCAACTATTTGTTTGTTCTTCTCGAAGTCTGTCGCTATTTCATCGTTGTGGAGCTGCAGGAGTTCCTCTGCAGTCTTCTTAATGATGTATGATCTAACTTTACCCAATTATTCTCATCCAGTCTAATTCGATATTCGCATAAGAACACATATCAATGCTAAAAACATTTAGGGTCACCATAATTCTAAGAATTTCGAGTTTTTCTGGTCTTAAGGTTATAGTTGAACGCTAGATTTTAAGTCCATAGAAGAGCTGTGTCGCTTCTTAGAAAATTCTTAAATATTAAGCGAATTCTTGAAAATTAATAGGGAACTATGTTGATAGAAAGTGAACTTTCCACAGCCGCCATACATAGGCTCATAGAAAAAGCTGGCGCAACAAGGGTTGGTGATGGAGCCGTAGAAGCATTGAGAGAAATCTTAGAAAACATTGCCATACAAATAAGCAAGGATGCAATTGATTTCACTACTCATGCACGAAGGAGGACAGTAAGAGGCGAAGATATTAAGCTCGCAGCAAAAAGATTTCACCAAAGCTAAACTAGTTAGATAGAATACACTAGATGAAAATTAAGCAAATTATCTTTGGCGCAAATATTTTCTAAGACTCGCCATTGTTAATTGCTATGCTCCGGTAGTATAGTCCGGTCAAGCTAGCCGAAAGTATGACGGCCTCTCGAGTCGCCGACGCGGGTTCAAAAGCGGTTATTGGCACTGCTGAAAATCCCGCCCGGAGCACCAAGAACAATTGAGGGGATTAGATTAAGAACATCAATGGTAATCACTGGTACACCCGGTGTAGGAAAATCAACTATTTCAAAAATTATCGCTCAGAGACTCCAAGGAATCCATATAGACTGTGGAAGAGTCGCACTCAATGGAGGAATGACAATAGAATATGACGAAAAAAAAGAAGCTCATACGATCGACGAAAGACTGCTATCCAGAAGACTGAAAGAAATCATCACCAAACATAATTCTGATATCATATTGGAAGGCCATTTTATACCAAGAATATCTGGATTCAAACCGGAACGAGTCTTTGTTTTAAGATGTCATCCAAGAAAGATAATCGATAGGCTCGAAGAAAAAAGCTATTCGAAAAGAAAGATAGCTGAGAATGTTGCAGCAGAAATACTGGATTTCTGTCTAAAAGATGCAATAAAAGTATTTGACCGAACTAAGATATTTGAGATAGATAACTCAAAGAATAGGCCAAATTTAATGGCGTCCATGATTTTGAGCATGTTAGAAGGTAAGATTCGGCGTAAATCTAAACATATAGACTGGATTTCAAAACTGGAAAAAGAAGAAAGTCTACAAGAAATCCTGAAATATATAGAGAACTGATTAACTCAACTTATCATCATAGAATTAGATATAAGGAAATCCTCTTTGAAACCTATACAGAAAAGATGTGCAATAATTCAATGTCCAAAGTGTGATTATCTTCAACTGGTATATTTAGGAACTAAATCGCATCGATGTGCCTTCTGTGAAAGTACTATCATGATGAAAGGGCCCAGAGTAAAGATATTGCATATCTCAAAATCTCCACGTGACGCATCAATGGTTCTAATGAAGCTCAAACAAGAAAGAGCTCGACCAAAATAAATTATGAATTTGCTTGATCTTATGGTAAAGTGATAAAAGGAAGAGGGCTGTATTGAAATGTCGGTTATGCTCAGATGTCATCGGTTGCAGAAAGAAGATTTAGAGAAGAACTTTCTCTATTTATCCAAAAACCAGTCACTGTTCATACAACGCTAGAAAAGACGTATACGGGTACGTTACAAGGCATAGATGCCGAAACTCTCAACATATGCTTAGCCAATGCGAAAGATGAATCAGGGAAAGAAATTGGTAGACTGTTTTTAAATGGGCGGACAGTGCTTGAATTTTTTGGAATCGGAATGCCTTTTGATCTACGCGGTTTTGCTGCAAGACTTGATAGAGTATTCCCAAAAATGGTGAAAGTTATTGATGAAGCAGGAGTAATAGTGGTAATGGATAAGATACGTGTCACAGAGAAGGGATTAATCGAGGGAAAAGGACCTGCAGCGGAGCGCGTTCAGAAGGTCTATGAAGAATTCAATCGTGAGAGAGAAAAGAAGTCTAATTAAATCACTATATTTTTTTGCCTGTACACGAAATATCTATTATCGATTACTTTTTTTAATTGTTTCATCGAGAATTGAGAGTTGAGACTTATATCCAGAAATTTACATTGAAAATTTAACGTTCACAAATTTTTATGTCATTACCCTCTTAACCTTTTTTTCAAATCTAATTAATTTCATTTAAATCAAATATGACCAATAGAACTTCATGAAACATATCATAGTAGGATCAAAAGATGAGACATGAATTACTTTTCAAAAAAGACCATGTTTTTGAAATAAGAGAAAAAGATCTTCTCGGCAGAATAGGAAAGCTTCATACTAAAAACGGTATATTGGAAACCCCTTATTTATTTCCAGTTGTTCATCCAAAACATCACATAGTATTGCCAAAAGAAATTCAAGCCATTGGATTTCCAGCAATAATGACAAATGCTTTCTTGGCAAGGAAATCTTTTGGTACTGACCCAGGAAAAAAAATTCATGAGCTTCTAGATTTTAACGGAATAGTTGCGACTGATAGTGGAGCTTATCAAATATTAATTTATGGCGGGATAGAAACAACGCAGACCGAAATTATAAGATTTCAAGAACAAATACGTTCCGATATAGCAGTTATTCTAGATGTGCCAACAGGTCTAACTAATGATCGAGCACATGCAGAGGAGACGGTCAAATTAACTCTACAAAGAGCTGATCAGGCTATGGAGAGTATTATAGAACGTGATATTTTATGGGTTGGACCAATACAAGGTGGTCTAAATTTAGACTTACTCGCAGAATCTTCGAAACATATGGATAAGAAAAATTTCCCAATCCTAGCATTGGGAAGTCCGACACAGATTATGGAACAATATATGTATCGGCAACTAGTCAACATGATCTTGACTTGTAAAACATGGATAAAACCAAGTAGCCCACTTCATCTCTTCGGAGGAGGTCACCCATCCATGTTCGCACTCGCTGTTTCTCTAGGATGTGATCTTTTTGATTCTGCTTCTTACGCGATATACGCTAGAAATAATAGATATCTGACTCCAAATGGAACAATCCGGTTTGAAAATCTCGAGTATCTACCTTGCTCATGTAGCATATGTGGCAAATTAAATCTGAGAGATATCAGAGATTTTCCTAATGAAAAAAGAATTAGAGCTCTGGCGATTCATAATCTCAATATATGTTTAGAAGAATTTCGAAAGATCAAGCAGAGTATCCGTGAAGGAAGACTTTGGGAACTGGTTATGCAAAGGGCAAGAGCCCATCCTAAACTCTTTGAATCAATCTATGAACTGAGAAAATATCGTAGCCTTTTAGAAAGCTATTCGCCTATCTCCAAGAAGAAAGGCATCTTTTTCTTCGATCACTTAGACTACATTAGACCTGAAATTTTTAGATTTAGAAAACGTTTGATAGAAGAATTCACTCTACCAACTAAATTTAAAATTATGATACTTATGCCACCTCCTTTCACAAAACCCTATGAAATGGATAAGAATCTACGGAAGATGAAAGACGTCATAAAAGAACGAAAAGACGTGCATATTTGCTTCTATGATGTGCCTTATGGGCCAATCCCAATAGAGTTAAGTGATGTATATCCAATCACACAAACGGAGACCTCCAATACCGATAATTTACTTGTCAGATTGGATGCCGAAGAGTCATTAGCGCAGTATGTGAAAAAATCAAAGTGCAAAATGGTCGTTTTGCATAGCTCAGATCAGGTTTGGTCAAGGGAAATGGTCCTAAAGCTTCGAAAACAGTGTTTACAAGCTAAAATTAAGATGCACATCTCCTATTATGGAGACGATATGTGGAGTAAAGAGGCAATGCTGAAACTGAATTCTACATTAAACTCTTGTAAAACTAAACGGGAAAAGCGATCAAGCGTGCGTTGTTCAAAAAATCATACAAACATTCCTTGAAGTGATTTACGTGTCTGTTTCATTCTATTCTCGATCTCAGTTTCAATATCTTTTGCGTCTTTTTCTAAATCTGAAACATTGACTTTCATGCTATATGTTTTACAGATTAATCTTATTGCAACTGCTGCGGCAGCGGGATCAGGTCTTGTTGATGATGCATATGGAAGAAGGGCTAGAGCTGGAAAGTTGTGGATTTCGAATTCACTAAGCATTATTGCCAAAGGGCCATATACGAAGAGTTCTTCTTCAAGTCGAAGTGAATTAAGAGACTTGTTTTTAGAAGGATAAGTCTTGGTAGTTACAATTCTGAGATTTGATTTCTCACTTTTATAGTTCGAATCTAAGCCGCCTATCATAACAGCGTCTTTGAATTTCTCTTTGATAACCCATGAGGCTAATGTTTTGAGGAACTCAGCTTCTTCACTCTTATGTGGTGAGAATTCTAATTTAGCGATGATCATTTTATTTTTTTTATAGAGCTCGAAAGGTGTAACAATACCATCATGAGTAGAATTAATGAAAGGGGGAGGTTTTCCAACCTCTATGAATCCAATTCTTTCAGCATGCAATGCGTGAACTAGAAACGAGGTAGAAATATAGCCTGTCTCTCCAATCCCGTGGAAGCCGGTGATGAATGTCTTACCTTTGAAATTTTCATTATTGACTTTTATGCGAACTGTCATCTTCAAAACCGATAATTTGCAACCCCAAAAGGTAAATC
>JBAUBP010000323.1:0-2451 GCA_049676905.1 Bathyarchaeia archaeon | reverse complement strand
CACCGGTAAGCCTCGGCAGTAATGTGGCAGAAGGTTCCACATTCAAAAACGGTGAAGTCACTCTCGAACTTAAAGGGATGAGCCTTGTGGATGATATTCTCTGCAGTGTGGTTGCCTTTGATTCTGGAGAGAGCTCCTTTACCATGATCATGCAGCCCATGCCGGAAATGGAGATCAAGACCGTGGGAAGCTCACACTACAAAGGCGATCTGTTCATTGACATGAAGTCGAATTGGGTGCAGAAAGTTGAGATGGACGAAATGGTCGTGAGCGAAACAATCCTGCCTATGCCACCTCATAAAATCAATTCCGTGATAGAACGCATGTCAACCGTCCATTCCGTGAACGAATCAGTTTTTTCCCCAAACGAAAAAGACTAAAAGAAAATCATCTCAATTTGTCGAGCTATATCACTGGCTTTCCATAAACGTATGTCTGTTTGACTTGAAAGGTCTTGTCGAACACAGTCAAGTTGGCAAATTTTCCTTTTTCAATGCTTCCCATATCTTTATCCAAATTTACTTAATTGTAGCCCTTACGATAACCAGCTTTCTAGGGCTCTTTTCCCGTTGAAATTGCAGAAATGAAAGTCAGAGATGCTATAAAATAATTGAACATGACGTGGCTGAAATTACAAAAGATGACTATTTATGATATAATAAAATTAATCTTGTTTCGCTGGCTGTACAAGATCCTACAACTTGGGCATTCAGCCCATCCCCCTTTTGCTGACTAATCAGCCAGCTTATCCCTCGCATCATCAAGCGCAGCTATCCCAGGGTCGGCGTCCTTCCACAGGTCGAGGAATTCACAAACCATCGCTTAAAAAAAATCATGAGTGATCAGAATTTAGTTGAAGCGAAACATTTTATAATGGTTAGCTGCTCCCACCTAGTATTTCATCATTGCTTGATTTGTATAGGACAAGTGTGTTTGGCAAATTCTTCAACATGCGGCCGGTTCAGGGATGACAAATCTTGTTTGGAGTGATAAAATATTGAGGGATAGAAATTTAGGAAAGGGGGCTATATATGTATTTATCAAAAACTGATTTCTTAGAGTACCTTCAATGTCCAAAATGTCTTTGGCTGAAGAAAAAGAGGCCGAACTTATATGTTGCTAAAGAGCCCACAGAATTTGACAAAAAGAATCAAAAAGAGGGCCAAGAGGTCGAATGCCTTGCCCGAGAATTATTTCAGAATGGCATTCTTCTCAGCGGAGAGATTAAGGACTTGCTGAATGGCACAGTTCAACTGATCGCACAAAACAAATCACCGTTATTTCAAGCTTCATTTATTACAGAAAGGAAATGTTTAGCAAAAGTGGACATCCTTGAATTTGATCCAAATTCTCAACATTGGAATATTTACGAGGTAAAATCTTCTACAAAGATAATAACCGACAGGGGACACAACCATATCAAAGATGTTACGTTCCAAAAACTTGTGTTGGATGAGGCCGGGATTCCCGTAGGGAGAGTATTCATAATCCATTTAAACAAAGATTACATTAGAAATGGCGAGCTCAATATAGAAGAGCTTTTTATCGCAACCGATATAACAGATGATGTAAACAGAGCCTATGATATAACAGTAACTGAGGTTGATCAGGCATTGGGACTATTAAGGAAAGCAGATATTGATATGGATTCTTGTCCTTGTATAAATTTAACCAGAAGCAATCATTGTTCTTCTTTCAGAGTATTTAATCCCGTAGTGCCAGAATATTCCGTCCATGACATTTTAAGAATTCGTCCAGAAAAAATTAGGAGCCTAATTGATTCAGGAATTGTGAGCGTGAGTGATATATCAAATAGCTTTGAGCTAACAGAAATTCAAAGAAGACAGGTTAATCTAGAAAAATCGCAAAAAGCCCTAATTGATCAAGAGAGCATTGGTCAAGCATTAATGGGCTTGGAATATCCACTCTATTTTATTGATTTTGAAACCTATATGGCGGCTATCCCCATTATAGACGGACTTCCACCTCACCAGCACATGCCATTTCAAGTTTCAATTCATAAACTTGATTTAGACGGTAATTTGACGCACCTTGAGTATCTAGCCGAAAACGTTGACAGCGCAATGCCCAGTCTTATTTCATTTATGAAGAAAACCATCCCCCAAAAGGGAAGTCTCGTTTCTTGGCATAAGTCCTTTGAAAATTCCAGAAATAAGGAAATGGCTGAGCTGTATCCTGAGCATAGCCAATTCTTACATAATTTAAATAGTAGGACTTTTGACCTAGAACCAATTTTTAAAAAATATTTTCTGCAACCAGGATTTAGGGGTAGGTCATCTTTAAAGAGGGTATTACCTGTCTTATTGCCTCAGTTTTCATATGAAAATCTTGATATTCAAGATGGAACAGAAGCAATGGTGAATTGGAGAAAAATGATCTTTGATGACTTGTCAGATTCAGAATGCGACAAGATTAAGGAGGCACTGCTTG
>JBAUBP010000322.1:0-16948 GCA_049676905.1 Bathyarchaeia archaeon | reverse complement strand
CGCTTGTATAGTACAAATCCATTCCCATATATTCTGCATTTCTCAGATCTTGCCATACTAAGTGGACTGTTTTATCGGCTACAGCTATCCTTGGATAATTTTGTATCTTACTGTCGGTAGTTATCCTAGTATCGTTTGACCATGTTTCTCCATAGTCTGTACTGGCGATAAGCCAAATATCAATCCATGAATCAAAAAAGGCTCTGAAATCCGACCAGGTAATATAGACACGATCTTCAATTGCTGCAACGTCTGGATATTGTTGCCAAGCACCTTCCGTTGGTAATCTATTCTCTGTTAACCATGTCTTTCCACCATCTACACTTCTAGCGTAGTATACTATGATTCCCTTAGACCCTCCAGGTGGGTAATGCCATTCTCTATGATCCTCATAGACAACATAGACATAATCACCATAGGCTGCTATCGACTGTCTCCATTGGATAGATGGGTTTGAAGTAAGTCTTTGCTCTGAATCCCAACTTAATCCAGCATCTGCACTTCGTCTGTAATAGATGTCATAATTTGCGGATGCCATATTTCGTTCATCCAGCCAAGTTAGATGCACATATTCGTCATATGCAGCTATACGAGGATCCCATTGATTTGCATTGAATGTTAGTTGTTCTTCAGATCCCCAACTGTTTCCGCCATCTTCGCTGTGTTTTATGTAAATGTCGCTTCCAGTTTTATCGAAGTTACGTTTGTCTTCCCAGACAACATATACATTATCTCCATATGCTGTGATATCCGGATTTTGTTGGCTTGCAGGATTATTTGTTATCGCTATAGGAGAAGCCCAACTATTGCCTCCGTCAGTGCTTCGCCTGTATAAAATGTTAGATCCTTGACTGTTGTCTTCCCACACAACATGTACTACGTCTCCATTCACTGCAACCCTTGGTTTAGATTGATTGTAAATATTTTCACTCAGATTCTTACTTTCACACTGAGCCTCTGCATGACTCAAAAATGTGGGCAATAATATTATGGGTAATAAAATAAATACCATAATGAATTTTAGGAATCTCATATGCATCTTTTTCACACAATTACTATTATTCTATTTATGCATATTGAGTTTGAATATGGAATTAGTTACATTTTGTATTTTTTATAATTTAGACAGAATTTTGCATCTTTCATCTTGTAAGCGGTATAAGCTTCCTGGATTATGTTAAATGCTTCTTTGGAATTTTTAGCTAGGAAAAGTAATTCGACGTCTTCTTGATTTAGTAATTCATTTCTAAGTGGCCATTTCTTAATCCAATTTATTAAATCAGTCCACATTTCACCAAGCAGGATAATTGGTACATTGCAAATATGTTTGACTTGCATGAGCTGCCATGTGTATAATAATTTCAACAATGTTCCTACTCCTCCCGGAGCAATTACAACAGCATTGGAGAGACGCATAAAATTGTCCAGTCTACTTGAGAATCTATCAAATTCTTTCTTTATATCTAGGTGTGCGGCTACCTCCTGCTCAAAAGGGAGATTAATTCTCAATCCAACTGAGTGAGCCTTATCATCTTTCCTTCCTGCGTGGTGCCCCTCGCTTGCAGCATTCATCAGACCGGGCCCACCTCCAGTCACTAGATCCATCCCAGCTTCAGAGATCATTTTTGCCAATTCGAATATTGAAGCATATATCGGGTCACCCTTTTCGATTCTTGCCGACCCAAAAATTGGTACTCGAAAATGTTTCTCTAAAAATTCCTTGTCAAGATCAATACCCATTGAAAAAACCTTTCAAACTAGTTGACTTAAGCCGAAAACGATTATGTTAAAAACCTTTTTGTTTATAATAAAAAGACTTACAAATTTCAATGAAATATTTTCAAAAGTTTCTACATTATCTTAGACTTGTTCAATGACTTAACGATTTCAATATATATCATAATATAGCATATGATAGGATTTCAATCCAAGGAGACACAGCTTTGAGCGACGATGCAATAAGATCGATTTTTGAGCCAAATTCAATTGCAGTAGTTGGAGCATCAAGAAATCCAGAGAAAGTTGGGTATTTAATTCTTGAAAATTTAATCGAGAGTGGTTTCAAAGGTAAGTTATTTCCCATCAATCCAAAAGTCGATGAGATTTTAGGTGTAAGGACATACCCCTCACTCGAGGATGTAGGTGAAGATATTGATCTCGCAGTCATTGTTGTGCCAGGAACAATTGTTCCAAATGTGTTAAAGGAATGTGGAAAGAAAGGGATTAGATCTGTCATTGTAATTTCAGGCGGTTTTCGTGAATCTGGAAAAGAAGGAGAAGAATTAGAGAAATTACTTATCAAAATCATTAATGAAACAGGAATCCGTTTAGTCGGTCCTAACTGTATTGGTGTGGACAATCCCTATATCGGCATGTCAATGTGGGTCGGCGTCAAGAAGAAAGGCCCAATATCGATAGTATCTCAGAGTGGTCTCGTTGGAACCGCTTTCCAATGTTGGGCAGAAAAGGAGAGCATCGGAATTAGCAAATGTATATCATTAGGAAACCAAGTTGATGTTAATGAAATTGACATCTTAAGATATTTCGAAGAAGACCCCCACACAAAAACCATCGCAATGTATCTTGAGGGCATTCAAGATGGAAGAGAATTCATGAAAGTGGCCTCCGAAGTTTCAAAAAAGAAACCTATAATTGCTTTAAAAGGAGGTCGAACCGAGAAAGGAATCAAGGCAGCAAAATCACATACAAGATCGCTATCCGGAAAAAGTGAGATCTTTGAGGCAGCAATAAAGCAATCAGGCATTCTGAGTACAAGTAGTCTCGAAGAACTCTATATCTATTCAAAAGCATTATCATTTTTACCTTTACCGAAGGGTCGAAGAGTTCTCATCATAACATCATCTGGAGGAGCAGGCATTATGGCTGCAGATACGGTTGATAGGCTTAATTTAGAACTACCTTCCATTTCAAACGATGTTGAAAAACGTCTGCGTCAAGTGTTGCCTAGCTATTGTGTATTTGACAATCCATTCGATGTGACGACTACCACAGTAGAATCATTTCAGCTGGTGATGGAGGAAAATCTTGAGGATGAAAATATTGATGCGTTTCTACCTATCTTTGCAGATCCTCTTCCCCGTGCAGCTGAAGCAGTAAAGAGTGTTGCAAAAAAAACTAACAAACCTATTGTAGTTTGTTATGTTGGTGGTGGTAAAGTTGAAGACATTGAAAAAGAAAAGATGCATGAAGCTGGGATTCCTGTCTTTTCAACACCTGAAAAAGCTGTCACAGCTTTGTATGCATTGGTAAGATACAATGAACTTCAAAGCAAGAATATTTAGCACTCACTTCTTCAAGTTTATTTAAAATAGAGGATTAAACAGAGTAACTCTTCTAACTATGAAATCTAGAAGTTGGGAACTATGACAAAGCCTCTCTATTTGGATGACCCATATCTTAAGGAATGTGAGGCAACTGTATCTGCCGTAAATGATTCAAAATACATCATATTAGACGAAACCATATTTTATCCAAAAGGTGGAGGCCAATCCTATGATACTGGTATTATAACAAAGGGAAACGATATTTTCAATGTTGTGTATGTAGGAAAGTTCTCAGGAGAGACTTCCCATGAAATCGATAGGCCGGGCCTATATGTTGGAGATAAAGTTCATTGTAAAATTGATTGGGAAAGACGATACAAGTTGATGCGAAGTCACTCAGCCGCCCATACCTTAATTACAATATTGTGTAACAAAACGAAAGCCCTCGTAACTGGAAACGATCTCACAACTGAGAAGACAAGATTTGATTTTAACATAGAAAATTTTGATAGAGAGATCTTTATGAGCTGTATCGATGAAGCGAACGATCTTTTCAAAAAAGACATACCTGTGAAGACCTACGAATTACCAAGGCAAGAAGCTTTAAAAATACCTGGTGTAGTCAAAATGGCCGAAGCACTTCCACCTCAAATATCAAAATTGCGAATTGTAGAGATAGAAGGATTCGACAGACAAGCTGATGGAGGAACACATGTAAAAAATCTGAATGAAGTAGGTAAAATAGAATTTATGAAAGCAGAAAATAAAGGAAAGAACAACAGGAGAGTATACTACAGAATCGTTCCTTAACCTAAATGCAATACCCAATTTTAATGTGAATAAACAATAAAGATTAAACAAGCACATACATAGGGTAAAATTGGGATCATCACAGCTCCATTATGTTTGATAAACAGGATCATTCGGGATCACAAAGGATCATTAGGGATCATAGAAAATGGATAGATAGATTTCCTCACAGCAATCAAGAATGTACTCAAGTTTATTTTCGATATCAAGAATATATTATATCTTTAAAAATGAATGATCTCAGATCTAACCTTAATGATCCCTTTAGACATCATTCATTATCTCATATTATCCAAATGATCCCGATTGAATAATCTAAAACATTTTAAACACATATACATTATTAGTTTGTTCTAACTTCAGTCCTTAGCATTAGACTCTTAATGTTAGGGCTCCTGTGAGACATTGAGAAACACATGCTTCACAAGTTACACATTTTTCTGGATATTTATTCAACATCTTTTTGTATTCGTCCACCATTTCAAATACTCCTTTCGGACAGATGTCATAACACATGCCGCATTTAGTGCATTTAGATTGGTCAAGAACTATCTTGCTATTTACTATCTTTGATCTACCGCTGAACTTTATGTTTCCAAGTCCCTGAATTCCTATCTTGTCCAATATTGGGTCAAATTCGCTTTTTTGTAAAGGTGTTGCTCCATCAAAATCAATTCCAACTATTAAGATTAAACCCATAACTATGAAGAGAAGAT
The DNA here is from genome assembly GCA_049676905.1 of Bathyarchaeia archaeon. GTDB lineage: Archaea > Thermoproteota > Bathyarchaeia > 40CM-2-53-6 > RBG-13-38-9 > RBG-13-38-9. Next base: position 12,138 of record JBAUBP010000322.1, on the reverse strand, counting down.
TTTGGATATACTTGGTTTGGTCAATAGCTAGAAAGGTGAAGGAAACAACTCCGATTACTATTAGAATTTCCAAAAACAGTATTTTCCGCCAACCTGATTTTCCAGGAATGAATGGATGCAGACCATACATTAGGAATACCAGGCCCCAGCCTAACACAAAAACCTCAACGAGCCAGTCTTTCAGGAAGAATCCTATGATTATTAAAACAAAGATTAGGAAAGTTGTGGATATACCAAGACCAACGTCAATTCGATCAATAAAGGGCCATCTTACTCTACGCATTTTGTCAGTTTTCTTGAGTCCATCCGCCACATATTCTGGTATATCCTGTGCATATACAGGACCGAACTTGCAGCCCCATCCTGTTTCTCTCTTTACAAGCTTAACATCAATACCAGAAGCAGAAAGTTGAGGCAATATTAGAATTCTATGTGTAACTTTCTCATTGATATCAGAAGTCTTGACTACTGAGATTACGGAATGAGCTGTAAAATTTGACCCTCTTGCGGCGCACCAAACATTGATGCCACTCGTTGGCGCTATAAGCAGATAACAATCTTGATTCTTAAGATGTTGAATTAACCTCTTTACTGTGAGATCAAAATTTGCTGTGACAAAGACTGGGCTATTCTCATTTGGATTTCCAAAAATTCTTAGTCCAGGTGCTACAGAAAGTGGCATTAGACGAAAAAAGGTTCCAAAAACTGTTCTCAAAATCTCTTTGAACTGCAATCTGATTACTCCTTTTGGCCAACAAACAATCCGAATGAATCGATGAAGCTTCTCCTTCCACGTATAATTTTGAATCCAGCATCCATCATTGGACCTTTGATGTCTTCTAACGCTTTGGTTGAAGTCTGAGTAAGAAGATATGTTATTAGTGCTAAGGGAATACGAATTAATGAGTGCATTATACGTTTCCATAACGATCGAGGTTTTACCTCATCTGCAATTATGATCAATCCACTAGGCTTTAGTATACGATAGGCTTGACTTAACACATATTTTTGTTCATTAGTGTATAACTCACTAAACACTAATGTACTGACAATTCTATCGAATGTATTGTCATCGAATGCATTTTCCAATTCAATTGCACCCATCTTCTCAAGTCGAATCTTATCAATTAAATCGTGTTCCCGAACTTTTCGTGCAGCTATAGCCAGCATTTGACTTGATATATCGAGAGCAACTACAGATGCTCCTTTCTTAGCACAGGATATTGCCAAGGTTCCAGTGCCACAACCAATTTCGAGGACTTGGTTACCTTCACAAATATATTCTTCAACGATCTCTTGCTGTATTCTCCTGCTCTGTCCGAAAGATATCAGATTGATTCCCATATCGTATCGTTGGGGTGCCGATTCCAGGATCTTCATAAAGATGTAGCTTACCATCTGCTAGCTCCATTTAGAATTAAATACTGAACATTAATGAAAGAATTGGTAAAACAAAAGTAATACTCGCTTCTAGAAAATCATATGTGCTAAAAGTAATCTGAGTTATAGCGCACGCTATACTCCTAGCGGCACTTACATGACGATCGGTGGCGGTTTCAAAGATTCAGATGGAACATATTGGAGACTGGCGATTAGAGCTTGGAGATTTAAGGCTAAGCGCACACTAACCTTTCGATCTCATTTTTCCGCGCGTTACGATCAACTATTTTTTCGCTATCTTCCATAATGCCATACCAATTAGAACTGTCAAGAAGATCAATGAGGGAGAAAGAAGAATTGCCTGTATTGACACACTTGAGATTGCAGCTTCCCCTGCGTAACTCATCCAGAACATATTCATAAACAATATTCCGAGGAAACTTCCCATAGCGATTTCTGAGAGAACGACCTTTTTCGCCGCCCATCCGAATATTTCAAGGAGAATAATTGTTGCGATTATGAAGAATAGAATTCTTGTCACTAGTTCTAGTGTTCGATTGAAATATAGAAATGGCAACGACATGTCAATGAATAATGTTAAACCTGCGAATGCAATTATGCTGGCGAAGGTATAGTTTAGATCAAACGTTATTTTACTTGATCCTTTATCTTGAATTTGACCTCTCAAAAGCCAAACAATGAAGAGAACTAAGAGAGCATAAGCAGAAAGGATTCCTATGAAAAGCATTACTGAGATGTCGAACGAGATTCCATAAAGGAAAAAGATAGTTGGGACTATTAGAGCGAGTAATGTTGAAACAATCTTGAATAGAACTGCTAGGGATAAATTGAGCTCGTATTTAGTTGCGACATAATATGCAATTAAAGCGACCCACCCAAATTGAATTACTACAAGTGATAGCCTTTCGAGCATTACTAGAAGGACAGATATTGAAGATGTAATATCTATTGGTAGCAACCCAGCGATGGCCAGAGTAAAAGCTTCTCCTACACCGAATCCTAATGCGAATGTTAGATATCCATATAGATTCAGGTTTTTGAGTCGTTCATGTCTTTGAAGAAAGAGGTAGACAGCTATTACTTCTATCAATTCGACTATTGTAATCGTTAGGAAGTAAGGCATTGTATCAGGATTCGCCAAGAAAGGGAAACTATCCCAGAGAACTGTCAGCAAGACTAGCTTTGTAGCAAGAGCACATGCCCAGCTTAGCCAGCCAATAAGGAAAATGCCGAGGTTCGGTCTGAATTTTACTATGGCTACTAAGAGTGCTATTAGGCCTCCTGCAAACAATGCCAGACTATTCAGAAAATACATAGGAAACACTTGATCAAATGATTTCTTAGACTGATACTAAAGGCAAATATGAAGTCTTCCCTTTACATTGTTGTATGTTTATTGTTTCTCTCCACAATTATGACAGAAATCGGACTGATGAGGTAGAGAGGCTCCACATTTAGAACAAAATTTGGCTTGAGTAGGTTTAACCTGTTCTTGGTTGGCAGCGACAAAAACAATGTTAGATGAAGTTAGCTTATTGATCTTTAGAATGTTTTTCAGTGTACTTCCAACTTCTGATGGTTTACCATTTGATTCTACAGATACAATCCTTTGATCGAGAACAATATCTGCCTTCGCAGTCACTTTTTCCTGTGCCTGATAGGATTGTTGAAGAAACTGTGAACTCATATTAAGAATCTCATGAGCTACAGTTTCCTTAAGAATAGTCAAAGTTAACTCGGGATAGAAGGGTGGAGAGGGATATCCTGGTGGAGGGTCAGGTATCGCAACAATCTGGGTCTTGAATCCTTTCTGTTCAAGTCTGCTAGCAAACTTTGTTAGTGAAGGATTTTCTTGAGTTCTAGGATTTTTCCAGATTATTACATCAAATCCAGAATCAATGTATGGTTTTATGAAGTCCAGTGGAGAGGACGTGGATTTCATTGTTGAGGCCAAGTCTTTCGCCCAGACTTCTTGATCATAGGACCCGTTTAAAGCTTCGGAATCTCGTGAGTTAACACTAATTAAAATTATCTTAAGATATTCTGTCTCTTCTCAGAGTCATAATGTAAACGAGGAATGTTATGATTGATATGAGTGCAGACGCAAATGCGAATATCAAGATTGGAGAATCAGTTGTTTTAAAAGTCCATCTAGTTTCGATCTTTTTTGGTTCGTTCATGTAGACCTCATGATTCAAATTCTTACTTTCAAGGTTATCACTCCAACCATCAAATTCTAAAATTCCTAAATCTCCTTGAACAGGTTCACCTAGATTGACATCGAGTGTAATTTTGGCAGTACTATTTTCATCATGCCATTCCTCACCGCTAATGGTTCCATATTCTGAGAGTAACGATAGCTGATATTGTGTTTGATATCTTACTGTTATTTCTCTGTCTTTTTCAAGATAGACTTCCATTGAATTATTGTTTATCTTATTGTCTATGGATACTAGGTTCAATCGTTCTACATCTGAGATTGAGACTATCTTAGGGACCTCTATGGTATGATTACCTGCCTCCAAGTGTACCTGAATTTTTTCTGTTTCGTCTGTTTGGAAAGTCGTTTCATCGATTTTAATATTGAGTCCTTGTATTTCTGTCACGATCTTTAATAGTGGTTTATGTTCGACGTTTATCTGCATAGTTTTTGAGATTCCTAGAAGTTGGAGATCTTCTTTGTAACCAATTAGAGCTATTATGAGATTTCTAATGGATTGATTTGTTACGGAAACTCCATTTATCGAATATTGGTTTTTAATCATGAGGTTAGTTTGTATCATTTTTTGAAAACGATTGTTATCAAGATCGAATAGCGCGACCCAGGTAGGGTTTACTTCAATGGATGGAGTTGTCAAATTGATTTGGAATATTCTATAGGAACGGATCTTGCTAGGATATAGAACCTGAATGGTTTGCTGATTGTTTGAAGATCCATAGTTGGAGACTGACAATATCTTTTGAATAAGATTTTCAGTGTTGAGGCTCGAAGCTCTTACTCTTTCAAAGAAATTGACTATAATTGCGACTGGTTTTGAATCGTATGAACCATCGTCTTCAAGTGTAAAGACCTCATGTTCTACGCCTGGCATGAGCCTCCATTCTTTTTGGTAGTAATGATCATTCATCCAACCCTCTTCAGGAAGGTTTTTGTAAAATTTCTCACCTTGACCCCAGAACCAAGCTTTTTCACCATACATGAGGAGAACACTTCGTCGGACTCTTCCAGAATTTTGTGCGCTGGTGTAGAGGTCGATACCTCTAGCAGTTTTATGACGTTCGACCATTTCCTGCCAGTCTAGCATTGAGCTCATTATTACTCCTGCATCTGGGCCCGATTCATAGTCTCCTGGAAATGTGAGCTCATAGGCTAATGCCATTCCTCCAGTTGAGTATCCTACAACAAAGGCGTATTTGTAGCCATATTCTTTAATCCATCTACAGGTTTCTGAGACAAGTCTACTATCGACTGCATATTGTATCTCTCCTTTGCTTAGGGCTAGCATTCCATAGTGTTCCGCTAGGTCTTCTATGAATCGCATTGTATTGAGAGATTCTAGATTGTAGGGATTTACAGTCACATAGGTTGGAGTCGTCTTTCCTCCTCCAAGCCATATAATGCAAGCATCAGTTTCTGGATTAGGCCAATGGTACCAATTGTAACCGGCTATTTGTTCAATAGAGGCGGTTTTATGCGGAGTTTCATCTGCATATGTGAATGCAGGTGCTAAGGTAATGGACAATATAATTATGAGTATGATTTCTGGTTTGATTCTAGCCATTTCTTCTTCTCCTTTTTGCTATATATCCGAGGATTGCTAAGTCGAAGAGAATGATGATTACCGATACGAGGATGAGAATTCTCGGCGTCTCGTCAAGCATCCAATTTGCTTCAACGGTTCTTGGAGAAGCCATTACTATCTTAGAGATAGAAGTCGTGGCATCTGAGTCTCCAGTCCATTTCATGAATGAATATTTGTCAGGTATGATTTGGAGAATACCGGTTACATAGATTGAGTCTGGAACTGAAAAAGTTGCAACGGATCCTGAAGAATACCACCCATTACCCTGCGTGCTTCCGAGACTTGAATTCACATTAAGATAGTACTCTTTCTCATATTCAGCGGTTAGATTTGTATGGTGTTGAACATAAGTTAATCTTGGATTGCTTTTTAAACCATCACTCCACCCAATGAAACTTAGTCTAGTGTTATTGGTTGAATTGATTTTTTGGGGAACTTCTACCAAGTATTTTCCTGGTTTCACACTGGTTTTTACTATTCCTAGGTGATCAGTTTCTATCTTTTCATTGTCAATTTTAATAGTAGTATTTGGAGTAGGCATCAATAATGCGAGTTGAAAAGAGTCTGTCACGTTTATGGAAAATGGTCTACGTAAGGATTCTTTTTGATAAATCCATCCGTTAAGATACCAGTAGCGTAGTAATGCTTCAAATACCAGTTGTTTTTCTGAGGATGCCTGAAGAGATAGCACGATGAATTCTGTACCGTTCCCTTCCAAATAGAACATTCTGGGATCCATCGTCTTTTCAATATTGTAGTTATAAATTCCAATATTGCACATGGTTCTTTTTTCACAGGAATATACCACTGAGATATTAACCGCGAAATTCTGTCCTTGAAAAACCCTTTCAGGGAATATAATGTCATTTATCTCAATCATGGGTTCAGGTTCGGCTATTATGGCTTGGGCTGTTCCTACAGCTCTAAAGACTATGAAAATAATTAAAGGAAACAAGATCACAAGTTTATAATTCATCAGATCATCTGTCCTTCCTCACACTTATCATGCTGCAGATATGAATTATGTATCGCAAAGTGAATATTCTTGTGTATAAATCAACAATCTTTTACCTGATAGGTTACGTGATATTAGAATATGAAATTGGACTCAAAATTGATATCCAGAGAAGAATCTATAATAAAAAAAATCAAAATAAAACGGAATCTACCACGCGGAGAATACAGATTCAGTGAGATCTTCTCTGGAATTGAAACTTCACCAGCGATAAGATTACTCTTCAAAGATAAAGAATTCTCTGAACTGCAAAATTTGAGAATTGAGATTACTTCCAAGGTATTCTATATGAAGGTCCACGATGTCGATGAAAAATTATTGATAAACTCCAGATATCTTCGAAGAGGAAGAAAAGAATTCATCTATCTTGACATTATACATGAATTCACTCATATCAAACAGCGTCGTGAAGGATTGAACCTTTTTGACAGCCGATACAGTTACATCGATCGCCCCACCGAGCTTATCGCATATGCAAACGCAGTGAATGAAGCGCGAAGATTAGGGCTTTCTGAATTAGAGATCTATGATTATCTTTGGGTAGATTGGATATCTGAGTCTGAACTTCAAACATTGGCGAACCGTTTAGATGTAAAACCCACAACTGAGAAAAAGGCATAATAGAATTTTGTTGCTTTTGATGTGATTTCTTTTCTATATAATTAAGCGCATATAATCCTCTGCAACAGTTATGTTACCATCGTAATCTTTTGAAATTCTCCCAACCATTTCATCGATCTTTGTTTCACAAATTGGATAAAGATGTGTTAATACTAGTCTCTTACATCCTGTTTCAGCGGCTATCTTTCCAAGTTTTGAAGCGGTTGTATGGAGACCTATAAGAAGTTCTTCGTTTGGAAATGAACATTCGTGTATTAGGATATCTGTTTCTTTTGCAAGTTTAATCAAGTTTTCATCTGGTACTGTGTCACCAGAGTATGTTACTGATTTACCTTCACTATCTATTCGGTAGGCTATTCCTCCTGCATGATAGACTGGAGTTGCAGAGACAATCCATTCTTTTTCTTCTTTGAATTTGCCAGAGAGGACTTCGTAGAGATTCAGATAGGCACTACATTGTAAGGTTTCTGCGATTTTATTCCAGGGTTTTACATTTTCCAGAAGGTCTTGTGTGAATTCTAAAAGTCCTTGTGGACCATAAACTGTCAATATTCCTTTTGGTTTTATTTTACCAGTTTTGGGATCAAATGCTTTTGAATGTATTAAGGGCAGGTAATCGGCTACATGGTCTATATGAAAATGTGTTATCAGTAAATGGTTTAGTTCATTGATTTTGTATCCTGATCTACATAGCTTGTATAATGTTGCTGGTCCAATATCCATAAGAATGTTTTCTGAAATTGTTTTCACGACAATTGAGGAGTAGGATCTTTTTGATGTTGGAGTTATTGATCCTGATCCCAGTATCTGTAATTCCAAGAATTACACCTATCCTTTTTTCTCTCCAAAAGATATTCACTATGTTTAAATTTTGATTATAGATGATGAATTGATCGGTTAACAATATGACTATATGGGATTTGTTAGGTTACTTCTTTGTAGCAATAATAATACTCTGGATAATATCTTCCGCAATTAAGATCGTCAGAGAATATGAGAGAGGAGTTATTTTCAGACTTGGAAGATACGTTGGAACTAAAGGTCCAGGATTATTCTTTATTATTCCTTTAGCCGATAAATTCGTCAAAGTGGATTTGAGGATTTTAGCATTTGACATACCAAAACAGCGTGTAATAACGAGGGATAATGTTAGTGTTGATGTAGACGCGGCTGTGTATTATCGTGTATTTGATCCTGCAAAGGCAATATTGCAAGTTGAGAATTATTTTCAAGCAACAAATCTGCTCTCACAGACAACCCTAAGAGATGTTTTGGGTCAAGTAGAGCTAGATGATTTATTAACCAAGCGTGAGGAGTTAAGCAAGAAAGTTGGCGAGATACTCGACGCATACACGGATCCTTGGGGTGTAAAAGTTACTGCGGTTGCTATCAAGGATGTTAGTATAGATGAGATTATGTTGAGAGCTATAGCGAAACAGGCTGAAGCAGAAAGAGAGAAAAGAGCTAGAATAATCATTGCAGATGGAGAATATATTGCAGCAGAAAAAATAGCGGCAGCGGCTGAGAAATATTCAACATCTGCCGCATTAAGACTTCGAGAGTTGCAGACTCTTACAGATATCGCTAAAGAGAAGAACATGGTTGTAGTGACCGCTGCTGGAGCCACAGAAGATGTTGGTAGAATAGCTTCGATTGTGAAGGGTCTCAAAGAGAGAAAATAGAAGGCATGTACAAGTACACCCCTATCTTTCTCCTCATACTTTTTTCCTTTTTTTTAACCAATCTAGGTCATGTTGAAGCTTCCAACTCTTCAGTTATTGTAATACAGATTGGGGACACGATCACTGCTGCGACTGCCGATATGGTCGAAGAAGCAGTAAAACATGGTGAAGAGGTTGGGGCCGAAACATTAGTAATAATACTTGATACTCCTGGGGGCCAATTGGATTCAACATTTAAAATAATTGATACGATTGAACGATCAAGTCTACCTGTAGTATCATTTGTGTATCCTAAGGGGGCAAAAGCATGGTCCGCAGGAACTCTGATTCTAATGGGATCACATGTAGCAGCAATGGCTCCTCACACGATAATTGGTTCAGCCCAACCAGTAGCGTATTCTCCTCTTGGGGAAAGTGAGCCTGTTACAGAGAGTAAAGTGTTGAATGCTTTATCACAATATATTACCGAGAGGGCTAGAATGCATGGAAGAAACGAGACCGCAGCCAGACTATTCATCACTGAAAATCTAAACTTGAACAGTGACAATGCCCTACGTCTAAATGTTATAGATGTTCAAGCCTCAGACATTGATGAACTTCTAGTAAAGATAGATGGATTTACTGTGACTACTGCCAAAGGACCAGTAACTCTAATGACAAAAGGGGCGAATGTCTCAGAATATTCTCCAAGTTTGAGAGTAAGTATCTTAAGAACAATATCTAATCCATTACTTGCATATCTGCTGTTTACTCTAGGAATTTACGCATTCATATTCGGACTATCCAGTCCTGGCTATGGAGGAGAGATTATAGGTGTAGTAGCACTTCTTACTGGATTGATTGGTCTCGGATTTGATATAAACTTGGGAGCCATATTGATAATAGGTTTGGGTGCTGTTTTAATGATAGCAGAAGCTTATACATCAGGTTTTGGAATACTTGGGGGAGCAGGTTTGTTCTGTTTGATTATAGGGAGTTTCTTGATAATTCCTTTTACACCCTCTCGATGGCTTATAACACCTGAGTGGTATGGCTATTTTGTTTCTATTGTTTTAGCGGTTACCCTAACATTTGGTGTTTTCACTTTATTCATGGTGTACAAGATTATTCGTGCTAAAAGGAAGAAACCATTCATAAAGGGAGTCATTGAATCAGAGGTAGAAGCGATTGAAGATATCGAAGATGGGAAGATAGGTTTCGTAAGATTCAAAGGAGAATATTGGCAGGCTCGTGCAGATGGAAGTATCAAAGCTGAAACCAAAGCATTAGTAATAAAGAAAGATGGCCCCAGACTAATAATTAAACCAATAGAGAATGAAAAATAGCTGAAAAACTCCGCTCGCATATTTTTTTTAGATATACTCATCAGTAATTATCTTTATAAGTTATAAATCATATTTGATCTCTAGAATTCAGATTTTTTAATTGCTTAGATGGTGATTAGAAATGGTCAACCAAGCAAGAGGAAGCATATTCAAAAGAACAGATGGCAAATACTTTATCTATCTGCCAACAAAACTCGTGGAAGATACGGGCTTCCCACTCACAATAGGAGAAACAGCAACCAAGATACGCATCCACTTCAAATCGGGAGATAAAAAATTAGTAATAGAAAAAAAATAGTGGGCAATACTGTTAGCTAGTTAGGGATTTCCTATTTTTCTGCTTCTCGCTTCTTTCTAATTTCAGTTAGTGTTTCTCCATTAACAAGAATATTATCAGGGTCATGTTCACGTAAGACTACCCAAACATTTGGTCTAAATCCTTTTTCAGCCTGATAAAAGTCCTTTACACTATCAGTCACAGCTTTATTCAATTTAATTTTCTGCTCAGAAGTTAAGGCTCCTGTTCCTGAAGTTATCTCCACAAATGGCATAATTTCAACCTTCGTTTTGTTTATCAGATGAGATCCTAATAAATGATTGATGGATCTGAGTATAGATGCCTCACTACATAATTCTCGGCAACTTTACCGAGCAAGGAATCAAAAACGTCAGACAAGTACCTAAAAGAGATGATGAAGCAAGACGCATGATCGAAAAGGTTGGAGGAAAAATGCAAATCTCCTACACTCTTGGAGAATACGATTTTGTAGCAATTACTGAAATGCCAGATGATGAAGCCATGATAGTGCGCGCGCACTTTCTGCATTGTAGGATTTCGTATAACACGCGCTTATTTTCAAATTAATATCTATGTTTAAGCATGAGTCTCTTGCTATTATGAATTGAAAAGCTCCATTTTTCAAGGTTGACGAGCTCATGGCGAAGAGACTTTCCGTAGTAGATGTGAATCTTTGTGTCGGCTGTCAATGCTGTATGATAGCATGCAACAGAAGATTTGGTGAAGGAGGAATAGCAGAATCAGCAATTCAAATCAAATCTATCGGAGGAGTCGAACGAGGATTCATAGTAATGGTATGCAGAGCCTGCAAGGATCCACCATGCATGAAGGTCTGCCCAACAAATGCTCTAACCAAAAGACCTGGAGGAGGCGTAATACTAAACCATAGCAAATGCATCGGATGCAAACGCTGCGCAGAAACCTGCATAATAGATGCAATATCATGGGACGATTCAGTAGAGAAACCTGTCATATGCGTTCACTGTGGCTATTGCACCGATTACTGTGAATATGACGTAATCAAAATGGAGGAAGTCAAATAAAATGAATGCCACTCTCTCAAACGTTCTACACATCGATCTTTCACGAAAAAGATTCTGGACCGAAGACAGAAGCGAACTCTTCAACGAGATGATCGGAGGATCCGGAGTCGCAATAAACCTTCTAGAAGAAGAATGTCCAAAAGGTACAGATCCATTAGCTCCAGAGAACCCAATAATACTCGCAGTCGGACCCTTAACCGGACTATACCCTATAGCCTCCAAAACAGTTGCCATGTTCAAATCTCCACTAACAGGAAACCTCGGCGAAAGCCACTGCGGAGGCCGAAGCGCAGTCGCAATAAGATTCGCAGGATACGGAGCCATAATAATTAAAGGAGTCAGTGAAACCCCAGTCTACCTATCCATCCACGGTGATAAAGTCCGATTTAGAGACGCCTCAGTCATCTGGAACATGGCCAACAGCTACACAGTCGGCCGCATCCTAAGAGAAAAGGAATCAGGATCCGGAATAAGAAGCATAATGCGAATTGGCAGAGCCGGAGAAAACCAAGTATCATACGCAAGCGTCGTGACAGAAACATACAGACACTTTGGAAGACTTGGACTCGGAGCAGTATTCGGAAGCAAACATTTGAAAGCACTCGTTATTTCCGGAAAGAAGAACATACCCGTTTCCGACATGAAAGGTTACAGAGAGACCTACAAAGAAATCTTCAAATTACTATCAACAGCCGAAATGAGAAAATATCATGAACTAGGCACATCAATGAACATAATCCCCTTAAACAAACTAGGAGCCTTACCAACAAAGAATCTACAAACATCCAAATTCGAAAACGCTGAAGACATATCTGGTGAAACATTCGAAAAACAATTCCTAGGCAGAAGAGTAGCATGCGCACATTGTCCAGTCGCATGTATACATCTAGCAGCACTCAGAGAAGCCTACGAATCAGAACCCTATTTCTACAAAACTGAAATGATCTCAT
>JBAUBP010000321.1:0-5969 GCA_049676905.1 Bathyarchaeia archaeon | reverse complement strand
AGAAACTTGCATGAAAAAAAGAGAATTTGAAAAAGAAAATGTTAGCGATCCAAATATGCATACAAGAAGTCCACTAATCAATAATGGCCTAACACCATACTTCCAAGATAGTAATCCTCCAAGAATTGATATCATAATGCCTGGGACCGCAACAAACCAAACAAGAGTGCTTGCCATTGTAAAAGTAAGAGAAAACTCCTCTATCAAAACAGGTAAAATAGGTGGTATAGCCTGCAACGAAAAAATAAAGGAAAACCTTGTTAAAAAACTGACTAGTAAAGCTCTAGTCCTATTGTTTTGTTCGCTGTGCAATGCTTCTCACTTAAGTGTTAAAATCATCTCTACCTTGGCGAATTGTAACAAGTACTTATCGACGCTATCCAACTCTAATAATAAGACAAAATATCTCATCAAATAATTAGGCACGATATCAATTCATGATCTCAAATACTATTATGCCCAGAACTAGAAAAACCACGCCTAATAGTACTGCTATCATTAATGCCTTCTGGTAGATAGGCGATATCTTCTGTGGTTTACCCCACTTATCCTTATTTTTTAAACCAATAGCAAGGTAAACTAGACCCATAATGAAAAACACAAGACCTATCAGACTTTCAAAGATTCGATAGAAGACTATGCCAAATGGAAGCCATATTATTCCCATGTTGAAATACCTACGATAATCAACCTCGCTATTCCACCCTTTTCTCTTAAATACGAAAATAGCAAGTATTGCCAATATCACAACTGCAACAACAATTGAAACAAGGATCCATGGAATGCTCATTTTAAATCCATTTTGTTCGATTGTATCATGGGATAGAATATAAATTAATAGAATATATGCAGGTCAGCAAGAGTTTCATAACAAAAAAAGCTAGCTAACTAAATGAAAAGTTTGGATATTGTATTGAGGGTGGAGAGAAATATAAAAATGGAGACTAGCCTTTCGAAGCGCGCGCTAAATGGAATCACATACTTTCCTCCAAATGTTTCACATTCTTCCGTAGTCGAAGGGAGTTGTTACAAAGTATGGATATTCTTTCCAGCCAGACTAGTTCTGAACAGAGGATAATTTGACCCAAAAAAATCTTGTAAAGTGAGTTCAGCACTCTGTTCTAAAGTTTTAGACAGCTAAAAGCACACATATATGGATCTAATTAGATCTAATTGGATTATGTTTGACCGAAATGCTCACAGGATAAAAATAATCAGCCAGCTAAGAACGCAAGGACTCACAATAGATCAGATAGATAGTGCTCTAAAAAAACAAGGTGAAAACATTCCAAGGAGTACGATTGGGTATTATGTAAAGAAATATTGTAATGATATGGATGGAAAACATGTCAAAACTAATCGTGTTGTGAAAAAACGAAAACCTCAAACTCCTGCAAGTTCTGAATTTGATAATGCCGTTCCTAGGACACTATTGCTCGGGGTACCGCCTCAGACGATTTCGAGAAAGAGCCGGTCTATGAATGAAATCTTAGAAAGAGAAAAGCGCGCGCTCGAAATAGGTAAATTTCTAGATGTGACTTTAATAAATTTGTTTGAAAATGATCCTGATATTTTGTCTAAGAGATTGGACATTTTAGTTAAAATCGTATTTTTGGAACCATATCTAAGAATCGATGTTGAAGACTTAATCGATAAAGTACGCATTTTATTAACAAGAAGTAAAAAATAAAAAACGGGTACACGTCTCCAAGAATAATATGATGAGTATTCCTCCTCGAAAGTTAATATGAAAAATAGGAAGAGCCCATATGATTTCTACAGGTGATGTTCTTAATAAACTGAGAAAAAAGGCTAGACCTGACCAATTGAAAGGAATGGCTAGATACGGAATAGTCATCGAAAAAAGATTAGGAGTATCAGTTCCCGAAATGCGCAGGTTGGCGAAAGAACTAGGTAAAAATCACAAGCTTGCGCTCAGTTTATGGAAAACAGGTATACCTGAAGCAAAGATCATCGCAGCCATGATTGATGAACCTGAAAAGGTAACAGAGAATCAGATGGAAGATTGGGTTAAAGACATCAATTCTTGGGATGTCTGTGATCAAGTATGTATGAATCTATTCGAGAAGACCCCTCTAGCTTGGAAAAAAATTCTTGACTGGTCAAAGAGAGAAGAAGAGTTCGTCAAAAGAACAGCATATTCTTTAATTGCTTGTTTGGCATGGCACGATAAGGAGGCAGAAGATCAAAAATTCATCAAATTATTTCCAGTGATAGAACTTGGAGCTACCGATGAACGTAACTTCGTAAAAAAAGCCGTTAATTGGGCTCTAAGAAACATCGGAAAAAGAAATCGTAAATTAAATAAAGCTGCGATCAATGCTGCCAGGAAGATTGGCCGTATTAACTCTAAAGCAGCAAGATGGGTTGCATCCGACGCGATAAGAGAGCTCACCAGCGACGCCGTCAAAAAAAGGCTCAAAAAATAGATTGTTAGTTTTCTCGTGCTTTATGAAAATTAATGTCATGGGGTAAATGCTCGAAAAATCTTGAGATAACTATTTTATATTGGACCACGTAGCAACATCGTAAGTAATCTCAAATAAAAAGTGGTGAAAATTTAATGGCTTTATGTCTTCCAGGAGGCGGTTGTTATCCAACATACCCTGCCCCGTATCAATCATATCCTCAAGCGTATAATCCATACTATTACGAGCCAAGTCTTTTCAGCATTCAATATAAGATACCTGCAGGAATAGGCGGTTTACAAAGATACGAAATAAACGTTCAAGCCTTTAATGAATACGACGCTTTTCAACAGGCAATTCGCTACATGCCACCATACTCTCAAATAACCAAGATCAGACGTATGGCAATGCATCCGCACCCATAAATTGTGGTTTAAGCTCGCACTAATCCATCATATTTCAGACGATTCTGCCTAGTAAACTCCATTTTTCATGAATTCCTAAATAGCGTTTAGCTATTTTCAATCTTTTTTATACAAATGTAATTCTGTTCGTAATTTAGCGTAAATTATGTTAGATTATGAATAGAAAATGAAGGGACTCATTATAGGAAAAAAAGATTGTTGTGGATTTATTCCACAACTAGTTTGACTCTTGGCTTGTCACCGTATTCCCAAGAGAGTTCAGGTCTGGCTCTTTCCTCCTGTTTCGGATACACGTATCTGCGTTTATCTTGATCTGTAGGCCACTCGAATTTTCCACCCCATTTCATTATGAAAGTTTTCAGGGTTGGATATTTCATCTTAGCGATGGCCTCAATCTCAGTTGGGTCCCCCTCTGCGATGGCCCAATTGTCATAATGCATCGGAATTAGGACTTTGGCTCGTAGTTGTGTTGCTACACGTGCAGCATCGGCAAAAGACATTTTATCCGTGAAGCTTGGGGGGCTGTCTCCGCAGTTGATTAGGGCAATGTCAATCTTATTCTCGCTTCCAACTCTAAAGTAGTAATCGTGGTATGACGAATCGCCTGTGTGATATATGTTTCCTGAAGGCGTTTCTAGAAGATAGTTGAGTCCGACTTCATCTACTGTCTTGCCTGGTCTTACTTCTCCGCCACGTAATGCGCAGAAGTCTGTGGATTTAGTGGTTTTTATGACTGTGTCCTTTATTTTCTTCTGTTCTCCTGGTTGCATCTGAATAATTCTATCTTTTGGAACCCCGTACATTGCAAACATCTTGCATGAGGCTGGTGGACCTATGAAAACACATTTTGTATTCTTGATCAGAGGTTTGATGGTGTAAATGTCGCAGTGATCATTGTGTGGATGGGTTGACAGTAATGCGTCAACTTTGGTGAACGCCCATGGGTCGATAACGTGTGGATTGCAGCGCATCCATTCCTGACGTGCGGCGCCATTCATTCTGACCGGCCCTCCACCGCCTTCGTAAGTTATGTAGAGTGACTGGCCGCTGTAATTGTCGATGAGGATATTAGCGTCTCCTGGGGTTTTCATGTAGAAGGCGCAAGCGCCAAACCACCAGAGGGCTAGTTTACCTTTTTCGACTTTTTCGGCTTCTATCTGTTTATTAAGATATGTTCCCCATTCTGGGAAGACTTCACGTAGCCATGTGTCTCGGTCCATTGGTCTATCTTTTTCTTCTTCATTTGCATTCGGTATGCCAATGTTGAGTTTATCCATTCTTTCCATGGTTAATCACTGCGGGAGCTATAGCCAATTCTCTATTAAATGATTCTCCCAAATTGATTGAAGTGCAAGTTTCCATGCGATTTTAACTATATAACATCGTTATGTTTTTATACAAGAATTCTAATACTAACATAAGATTCCCTTGGGAGAACGAATAACTCGGAGAAAATATTTGAAATATCTTGGCGGAGCGGCAGCTCTTGCCATAGCCGGTGGAGCCGGATACAGTGCTTACAATTTCTATGCTCCCAAGGAAGAGTTACCAATAATTTCTGAAATACCAAAGGAAACTCCTGAAGGAGGTGAATTGATGAAACCATTCGGAGACCTAATATATACTCCAGATAGTGCCGAGGGAGAAGCCCTAGGCAAAGTAGAGTCACACTCTCCCAAAATAGAAGCGCCAGAAAGTGTGGGTGCAGAGAAAACTTTTGAGGTTAGAATCACAGTAGGACCTCACCCTAATACCATCGAACACTCGATAAGACAGATCGATGTATTTATTGCCGAAGATGGAAGAGCGTTTAATCCTATATTTTTAACAACAATCAAATTGACACCCGTCTATAGCGAACCAGACGTCAAACTAAATCTAAAACTCAAACAGAACAGCACACTATACGCAATCGAATATTGTAACCTACACGGCCTATGGGAATCACGCAAGAAAATCGAAGTAGCGTAAAATAAAAAATCTCATTGGAAGCGCGCGGTAAAATCTGCGCGCTATTATTGCAAATCATAGAAATCTAGGGTAAAAAAATATCAAAAATAATATTCTAATTAAAGAATTTTAATTTCATTTGATCTTGTTTAATTATCCTCTATATTATTGGAGAATAAATTTATAGCAGAAATAACGCGCACTGCGAGGTAGGTTCAGACCTCATCAAAAAGGAACTGATCAAGCTTTTCCATGTTTTCATTCCATGAATCAGGACATAAAGTGTGTTCGATAACAGCTATGCTACTGAGAAGGCTGTTTCCATCTTGTGGTGTGAAACAGAATCCTATTACCTCTGCTGTATTTCTGACTACTATTGTTGGCAACACAACTACTGTCTGATTCAAGATGCGCCCATAATAACCATGATCACGTCCAAAAGAGAAAACCTCACTGGCAAGTTGATTATGTGTCACTGCAACTCTAGGATTCAATCTAAATCGTTCTTTTACTTCTTCCTCGTCAATTTTATTATTTAAATGCAAATTGAACCATATCGAATGCATATATTGTGTATTTAATTTGATAGAGCTGGAGAATAAGTCCAATTCTAATCCAATAGTCTTGTAGAGCCAATAAACATCTCTTGCGTGATGTGTCCCAAAAGATTCATCGCCATGTTTTTCAACCTTTGGCGATGGAACAAAGCCCCCATTCTGGCTTATGTCATTGGCTCTTCTTAGGCAAAGAAATCTGCCTTCAGAAAGATTCGATATGTTACCATCAATCGCAAGGGTCTTGATAATTACAGCAATATTGTGTGTGTTGCAACTGACTATCTGGATATATTTATCGTTGTTAGTCAGGGCGTTATCATTTATTCTAAAAGCGTACATCTTGCCAAATCCAAACTCTGATCCCTGCGCCACAAAACATTTGACCTCATCTTTAAAACTCTCATAGTATCGCTTCTTATTCTCTAAGCCGGCTGGTGTACAGTCGATAACTACCATTGCTCTGGATATGGCTTCTTCATGTTCATAATCTGGTTCAAGATCAATCTTCTTGAATTCGTTGAACTTTTCTTTCGGTACACTTAGTTTGGCGCCACGTTTTATTAGATTTCTAACTTTGGAACGATCCGTAAGTAAAGGTGTACGTTTAG
>JBAUBP010000320.1:0-2157 GCA_049676905.1 Bathyarchaeia archaeon | reverse complement strand
GTTATGTGGTTCTATCCATTTTTCTTATTGTTTTTCATAGCTGCTGGAGCATATTTGTTCTTTTCAGAAATGCGGTGAATTCTTAATTATCTTTCGAGATGTATTTCTGATTATGCTATTAATAAATCCAAAAATCATAATTATGCCAGTGCAAAGTGAGCGGATGAATTTCTTTGGCGAGTGATGATGCCAAAGGCCGATAGCAATCAGTGGTATAAAGATTATAGCAAATAATAGGTCGATTGATAATAATACTAAGGTGATTAAATAAAGGGCATAATAAACATAGGTTCGTTTAAGCCGTTTGGTTAATAATCCATCTCTAAGAAGTAAATAATGGTAATTTGGGACTTGTGTTAATCTATGCTTAAGATGTTCTCTATAATTGAATTCTCTTAGATGTATGGCTTTTTCAGTTTCATGTTTAGCAACTTTGAATCCCAATTTCTCTGCTTGAGATCCTAGCCATAAATCATCTGCCTTACCAAAACGCTCATCAATATGCCAGTTAATCCTGTCAAGTAGATTTCTGGATATTATTGTACATCCTAATGTGATGTCTACAAGAAGAGAACTAGGTGACTTAGGATCATCGTTGAGATAGATGTAGGGTATTGATACTATTCCTATCTCTTGGTCCTGCTCAATAAGTCGAACTAATTCTTGAATTGCATTTAGTGGTATCTCTACATCAGAATCGATGCTGAAAACATATTTTGTATTGGTGTTTATCGCTAGTTTGAAACAACCATTTCGGGCTTTAGCGATATTTCCTTTTGATGGGGATGATTCTTTTTCGTGAATTACTTTATGATATTCTGACCCATTTTTTTTGATAAAATCTTTAATGATTTGAGATGAGCCGTCTGTTGAACCATCATAAAATATTAAAGTGATTTTATTTTTCTCGTATGAATTTTTTAACAGTGATACTAACATTTTATTCAATGTTGCTTCTCTGTCGCTTACAGGAATGCAACTGGCAATGTTGGGGCGGTCATTCTTGAAATTAAAATTATTATCAATTAGTTTTTGGTCGGGCTTCATTTGATAACCAGCCTGCAATTATCATTCGATATGCATCGAGCTGCCATTTTGCCACATCAGCATCTCGAGTTAATGCGTATATCCAAGATGCTTTTGGAAGTCCTAAAATTGCAAATAAAAGAATTCTTCTCCAACTATAGTATCCATAGGCTCTCGATATTCTGCCAAAATCAATTAGGTCTTGAATGTTTCTTGCAGTAAGATTAGCAAAATGATGACAGTAAGCTGTATTTGTAGAGATCCAACTAAATCCCTTGCTGATGATATGTTGTTTGAGGTAATGATCTTCCCAAACATGTAGTTCACTTGGAATTTTAATGTCTTTTACTAGCCTTGTGCGTATAATTGTATCATGTAACATGCCTCTACGATTTCCTTCTATTAGCATCGTGTTCCCAAGAGATCTACGGTAGAACTTGGAAACTGCGAAACATCGTTTAAGATCACTTGGAGATGTTGGTATAGCTACTCCCCATATCGCACCAGTTGAATCGTTGATGTTTATTCTGATCTTATCATACCATTTTTTACATAAAATTACGTCACTATCTATGAATGCAAACCATTCGGTCTCAACTTCATTTATACCCTTTTGTCTTGATGACCCGCGACTTCCATGCATTTGTATTATTGAAACATTAGGGTAATTGTCAAGAAGTCGAAGTGTATTATCTGAGCTGTAACCATCTATTACAATTAGTTTTCTAACTGGTATGTTTGCGTATATGCTTTCCAAGCACATTTTCAGATAAGGTTTCTCACTATTTTTAGTAAGAAGTACTACGTCGATCTTTTGTGGCCCTGGAAGCATCATACACACTACTTTGGAATCTTATTTCTAATATCTAACAATTTCATTATTATCTATTTATAGTAAATTCGTTAATTATATCATCTTCATTTTAATGCTGTGATCATGTCTTAGAATATGTACAATTCTACAACGTTTTGAACGATAGCCCTTTTTACATGATAATGTGACTTTATTCGCGCACCTGTAAATTAAAGAAAAATATAAGAATTTAAAAACCAAACAAAAAGATGGAATAAATAATGGATAAAACTGGTTTGACAATAGGCATATTTTGCGGTATTGGACTTGGATTATTA
>JBAUBP010000319.1:0-3550 GCA_049676905.1 Bathyarchaeia archaeon | reverse complement strand
TTCTTCTTTTTTTATATTGAAAAAAAGATCAAACTGAATCTTTGCAAAGATATCATAGTTTGATTTTTTGTATTTATTTCTAGTTAGCCTCAAAATCTCAGTGAATGGAGCTTCATTCTCCTCCATTCCAATAAATTCTAGTGCTTCGATCTCATTCAATCTTTTTGAAAACCAATTGAGGAGGTTCTCCATATTTATCCAATCTACTTTTTTCCCTCTTTTCATCCATAGCTCCAGATCAGCAATAAAAGGTTTAATGGTTTTAATCTTGGAGGGAATACTCTTAGTACTGAAGAAAAATAAGTTGAATTACCTTTTTTTTCCCACGCACCAAAAACTTCTCGATTCTGATATAATGAAATTTGATTGTCTATGATCGAGAAAAAATCGGTGAGTTGATAACCTCTAATTATGAAATCATAACGATTCTTCGGCGTCCAGGATGTAATTTCTGTGAGTTTAATATCCTTATTCAATTTGTAAAAGTTGACATCAGATAAAAAATCATCAAGCAATTCTATTATCATTCTTTTCGCATTTTCAAGTCTCTTTATTCTATCCTCAATGAATTGGCGAAATTTCGGCAGGTTTTTTTCAGAATAAAACATAATTATGTTAGCTATACTAAACTCAAATTCCCATATTCCATAGCCGTATCTTTTTTTTAGAAAGGAGTCTAGTTCTTCTTTTGTAAAGTCTGAGTCGATTAATTGTTTCATTTTTCCCCCCAAATCCGTATCCCTTTCTCTTTTAAAAAAATTGAAAGTGAATCTTCACTTTTATTTAAATGTAACTTAAATTTGAAACATACTCAATGATTGAACTGGAGCTTACAGATAATAAACAGACTAAGATGAGTAATCTCGTGATATCAGAAATTCAAATCGTTCCGGTAAAGCCAAAAGATGGCCTTGTCGCATTTGCTTCATGTGTAATTAATGATTCGTTATACATTGGAAATGTTGCTGTTTATACATCGACGACAAGACCAGAAGGCTATCGGCTGGTATATCCCACAAAAATATTACCGAACGGAAAAGAGATAAACTGTGTGCACCCCATAAATAAAAAAGCAGGGGATTTAATTTCACAAGCAATTTTAGGTCAATTCAAGACATTGGTTTCAAAAAGAATCAAAGAATGAAAATACCAAAGCAGTCTCCATTAAAGCAGATTCGGAAGCACTGTTTATATTGTTGTCCTGGAAGCTATAAAACGATCCGATTCTGCGCTTCTATAGATTGTCCTCTTTGGTATTTAAGGTTTGGGAGATTCCCAAAAACAGTAATTAGGGAAAAGGGCAAAATATTCGAACAACTCTTTGATAAAGAGAATTTCAAGTCGGGGAAAAATTTTGTCCTCATAAGGTGATTTCTGAATATAAGCTATGAATACAGGAACATTTATACAAAAACACCCTCATTTATTGGGGAGTTTTATCGCTTATTTGGATGAAGCTGAACACAGGAATACTTTTCCTTTAAACAGCCAGAATTCCAGAATGTGAGATAAAAAGCATTGATTTAATGGGGCGATGAAGAAGTGGCGAAGAGGTTGTGATGATTAGTCCAAAGAAAATAGTGTTTAAAGCCTTAAGTCCTTCTGGATTCTTCCTCAAAAAATCCCAAAACAGAAATAAGGGATATTATTCTGATGGAAGAATTGAAAAGTACTAGACGAGGTTCGGTTCTCCGAAAAAAGGGCAGAATTAAAGAGCAATTCGTTCCTGTCCGATATGAAATGTTGAAAAGCGAACTGTTTAACAGCGGTTATTTGAAGCCAATTGATATTTTCTTCTATATCCAAATCCTTGCTCAAAAAAATGGGGATCCGGAACATGATGCAAAGCTCATATATTCTAATAATAGGGCTTGTCGGTTTGTTTCTTCATCGACTTTCTCTCTTTCAAAGTTCAGACTTTGGGCATTGAGATGCTTGGAAGTGACAGAATGGGGACGTAAAGATAAAGTCCCAACCCGGTTTAAGGAATCGCTCCGGTGGAAAACTTTGATCCGGCAGCCTTATAAGCTTAAGAGAATAGCTACTCTGGTAAGACGTTACGAAAAAGTTTTCAACTTTCATCCTAAAAACAGACCTAAGCGTACAAAAGACCAACGCACACAAAAAAAGCATGCGATATACAGAAAAATTAAATCACAGATCATCGATATCCCATAGATGGTAAATATTTATAATGTGTTTGTTCAGCAAAAGAAAGGAGGTTTTGGGTTCTATAATGTGTTTGCTCAGCAAAACAGTGAGAAAAATTTTGTTAGAAATTTTTGCCCAGCAAAGAAAAAATTTTGCTACCCAAAAAATATATCTACATAAAGTTTAATACAGAATGACCCAACTCCTAACAGTAAAAGAAGCCAGATCTTCTCTCCCAGTGCTTCCTAATTATGTTTATTAAGCGAAAATGAAAATGGATAAGCCGTTGACAGTTCAAGAAGCAGCTGGCTTTCTATCAATTCATCCTAAAAGTTTATATAGGTTAGTAGCAAAAAGACAAATACCATTCATAAGAAAGCCTGGAATTGGCTACAGGTTTTGGATTTCTGATTTAAATAAATGGCTGCAAGAAGGTTATCAGCCTGCATCTGAGTGGAAAGATGCAATTTAGCATAGCTATATTGACAAGATAAAAATCAATGATAAGGTCATTAGTGTGGAGGTATCATGCGTGTTTATAAAAGAGGGAAAAGGTGGTACCTTGACATCAATTTTGAGGGAAGGAGGATAAGAAAAGTTATCAAAGGAGCCAGAAACAAAACTGAGGCGAATGCTGCGCTAGCTGCTATCGAGACTGATATGCTAAGAGGAGAATTCAACTTCAAAAAAGAGAAGAAGATACTATTTGAGGATTTCGCATCCATGTATTTCGAGCGCCATTCTAAACTAAATAAACGGTCATGGAGAAGAGACATTTGTTCGATTCAAGTTCTTTCTGCTTATTTCAAGAGAATGTTGATTTCAAGCATAGCTGCTTTTCATATTGAGGGCTACAAATCTCACAGAAAGAAGAAAGTGAAAGGATCCACCATTAACAGAGAACTTGCCTGTTTGAAACACATGTTCACTAAAGCTATTGCATGGGGATATGTGACATCCAATCCTGTTAAAGGAGTAAGATTCAACGAAGAAAATGGTGTAGAACATTGGCAAATTTTGACTCGAGACCAGATAATCAGACTTCTTTCAAATTGTAAAAGCCAAATGAAAGAAATTATCCAACTGGCATTAACTACCGGAATGAGAAGGGGAGAAATTCTTGCGTTGAAGTGGGGAGATATTGATTTTCAGAGTGAGTACATTCTAGTCCGAAAGAGTAAAAGCGGTAGATCTAGGAAGGTCCCCTTGAATGATGTCTCATTAAGGACTTTGTTAGATCTAAAAGAAGAAAATGGTGCCTTTGATTATGTGTTTTTCAACAAACAGACCGAAAGCTTTTTAAAAGACCCCAAGAGGGCTTTCAAGACAGCGTGCAAAAAGTCCGGGGTTGCGAATCTTCGTTTCCACGATCTGCGGCACAATGCAGCTACGTTCATGA
>JBAUBP010000318.1:0-3195 GCA_049676905.1 Bathyarchaeia archaeon | reverse complement strand
TCATATATCTCTCCGAAGAGTACTACTTCAACTCTCGGATATGTCACGTCCAATTCAACATAATATTCAACCATAACAACTCCATCAGCATAAACGGTCAAAACCAGTTCTTTTGGAATATAGTCTTGCTGGGCTTGAACTGAAACCAAAGAAGAATTAATAGAAAATATCAAAATGAATAAAGTCCAAAGGACTATTTCTCGATTCATCAGCCCAACCAAGCTTTTAAAATATTATTTAGTCTACGTGATAAGTTGCACATTATTTATAGTATAGTCAAGATGAGTCCTACCAAGTAATGTTTCTCTTTTTTTAAGCTGGTGAAATTTAAAGATCACATGCTGATTCAACCTATTTTCAGAATTTGATTAAAATCTAGTCCTAATATCGCTAAATCATCTGTGAAACAGATGTTTCATTCTGTTCCGGCGATTTCCTTTAACCAATAAAATGACGTTGTTAGAGTGCAGTAAAGATGCTCAGAACAAGGTGAATTTGAAATTGAGAATTGTATTGAAGGCACTGCCGCTTGGATTATGTATAATATTGATAATGGCCGCCATGATGAATATACAAGTATCAGGTCAAATCTCTGAAGAAAATCATAAAGAAGCTTCAAGCAATTTACAAATTGTTGCAAGCAGAGAAAATAAATCTAATACAGAAAATGTGCGTGCATCTGCCAATGCAGATTTGGAAAACACAAAGTCTGATAAAAATACTCAGACTCTAGAAAAAATAAAGGCGAATGATAAGAAACCTGAACAGAACACACTACCAAAACAAAACACTGCTCCAAAACAAAACACACCAAAACAAAGCTCTCCACCAAAACTAGACACCCCTCAACAGAGCACTCCTAAATCAAACACACCACCTAAACAAGACAAGCCAAAACAGAACAGTCAACCCCAACAAGGCAGTCCACCTAAACAGGACAAACCTAAGTCAAATAGTCAACCAAAACTGGACACACCTACACAAAAATCACCACCTAAAATAAATGTTCAACCCACACCGAACAGTCAACTAAAACAGGATGAACCTAAAAAATCAAGTCCTAAAACAAATAATCCTAAAGTAGACAGTCTCAAGCAAAACATTCCTAAGCAGGAAGCTCCATCAAAACAAGACATACCTAAGCTTGACAATTCACTTAAACGGAGCAATCCTAACTTAGACGGAACCACCATAGACGCACCTACCCGAGACAGACCTAACCGAGACCTACCAGACAATCCCAACCTAGACGGAACCACCATAGACGCCCCTACCCGAGACAGACCTAACCGAGACCTACCAGACAATCCCAACCTAGACGGAACCACCATAGACGGAGCAACAGAGAGGACTTTACGCGATAGGAATTCAATTGACTGGAATAGCTGGTCTAGATCAGACCGTGTCATTGATGGATATTCTGAAGATTATTACAACTATTACTACAATTACTACAATTACTACAATTACTACAATTACTATTACAACTACTACTATGGCTATGGATACTACGGTCACTATTATCCGACTACCTACTATGGATACTATCCGTACTACTACCCAACTACTTACTATAGCCACTATACGTACTACTACCCAGCAAGTTACTGTGGATACTATGGAAACTGGGCACCATATGGATACTCTACCTACTACTATCCAACTACCTACTATGGATATTGGGCACCATACGGCGGATACGGATACTATAACAGCTACTACCCAACAACTTACTACAAATACTACACTTACAACTATCCAACTAGTTACTACGGAAACTACGGATATTGGGCACCATATGGATACAATACCTACTACTATCCAACTACGTACTATGGATACTGGACACCAGATGGATACTATGACGGATATGGAAACACATCTTACTACCCAGGTTTGACCGGGACATCTACAGTCAAAATATCAATCTCAGGATTACCTTCTGATTACTACGCGTATATCTGGATCGATGGAGAGGAACAAGAATCCATACAAGGAGGAACATCAGAAGAGTTCCAAGTCAGTAACACAGAATCCCACCTCTTCGAGATTGAAAGTTACATAGCTGGACCAGAAGGGGTCATATACTACTGTGGTGAGTCCTCATGGACCTTCGAAAATCCCGATGGAACAGACTATCAATACTCCAACTCTGCATCCTCATATGATACACAAGATTCATCATATTATCCTATAGCCTCTTACACATACCCCCCAAGCTCCTATAGCCCAAGACCCGAAGTCTCTCATACCTTCGATTATGGATCTGAGTACTTCTTAGCAGTAGAGAATCCGTATGAATATTCGACTGATCAAACAGGATGGAAACCCAAGGATACAACCGTAACATTATCTACTCCAGAGAGAGTTGAAAGCTCAACTCAAGAGAGGGGGAACTTTAAAGCCTGGATTGTGAATGGCATAGAGCGAACAGATAGCACAATTACTTTGACAATGAACGCGCCTCATATTGCTATTGCATTATATGAAAATCAATATTATGTGGAGGTCCAGTCGGACGAGAGCCCGGCTCAAGGTTCTGGTTGGTATGAGGAAGGCTCCGTGATCACAATCTCCGTTCCTCCTGAAGTTCCAATGACTGGTTTCTGGGGAATACTTGGAGCAAAACATCGGTTTGTGAGTTGGACCGGCCCAGTCTCAACACCAAATAGCCCCACTACTACAGTCACTGCCGACAGTTCACAAACAGCATATGCAGTCTGGAGTGAAGACTACTCGGGCGCCTACATTATCCTAGCAATAATATTCGCCGCCATATTAATTCTGATAGTCGCTGTAATAATCGCTTCAAGAAGAGGCATAAATCTCAAGAGAGAGAGCAGCTCAACAGCACTAGACTCATTGAATCTCAGATATTCTCAAGGCGAGATCTCAAGAGAAGACTATCTTAAGATGAAGAAAGATCTCGAAAAAGCGTAAAATGATTCATTCAGAGGAGCTCCAGAGAGGGCTCCGAAACTCCTTTTTTTACATAAATCCTATCTGCAGATTAATGTTTAGCATCCACGCTTTTTAAAAACACATTAAAATTGAATACGATCAAACGTCTTCTATTGTTTTCTTCATATCAAGATATTGCTCCTTTGTTAATTCTCCTTTTGCGTATCGTATTTTCAAAGTATCTAATGCTTCATCGCTATTCCTAATTTGTTTCCAAGGAGAAATCTTAATGAT
>JBAUBP010000317.1:0-8344 GCA_049676905.1 Bathyarchaeia archaeon | reverse complement strand
GTCGTTTTCTGATGTAGAAATACATCTTGCCAATGCAGAAAACGATACGGGATGGTTACCAATAAGCTATCAAACAGATAGTTTAGATCTTATCGGAAATACTGGTAAATCTAACACAATTCTGCTGACTCCAACAATACCGGTAGGAGAATATGATATTATAGGATTAACATTCTCAGATACTTTTGCTACATTCAATGGAACAACTGTCAAAGTAAAAACTGACCCACAATTTGTTGTAATCAGCTATCCGTTTACAGTAAAATCTGCCTCAGAGACAGAATTAAAGCTGGAATTCATTGCAGATTATAGAGGTCTCAATAATTCTAAGAAGGTATTCTTTGAAGTAAATCCTATACATGACTAGATGTTTCATTAATCGTTCATTAATCTAATAATAACGTTTGGAGTATTGATAACATGTGTGTACTAGGAAAAGATAAACTCCTTGAATTGATTGAAACATCCAAAATAGTATATCCGTTTGACCATAATCTGCTAGATGGAGATGGTTATATTCTAACAGTTAAAGGTGAGACCACTCTCCATTATCTGGAGCATAAGAATCTCATTTCTCATGAAATCGTTTTTACACCACCAGATCTCATAGCACACCTTACTGCGAAGAGCCGTTATGGCCGAATGGGTCTATCCTTCCTTAATGCGGCCAAAGTTCATAGTGGGTTCATAGGTAGACTGGCACTTGAACTCGTTAACCTAAGCAATGATAGACAGCCCATAGTCATTAAAAGAGGAGACCCGCTTATGCATATGGAATATATTACGAGAGATGGAAAAGCATCCCCGTATCTAGGTCCATACCAATTTCAGTATATGAGCAAAGAAGAGGTTGCAATGTACAAATCTCTAATAGAGAACAAATACTCTGATCTATTTGATTCGAACGTCCTTGAGAGAATGACCAAGGATCGGATTAGCATTATTTAAAATCAGTTAGACGCACGCTTAGTTTTCATAAGACGCTTACCAACATAGCGAGAAACGATGACCAAAGCAATCAGAACAATAATGACGGTAAACATAATAATTGAATATCTGCTTGATGAGTCCTCATATATTACAGAATGATCAACTATAACGCCGTGGCCGGGAATCGAGACAGTTGCGTAGGAATCTGTGTAACTATATAATGCCACTCCTGTACGTACATCAGATACATTTTCGCTTGTTATCTGAACTCGCAGGTCTAATATTGTTCTGGTAGGGAAATTCCAGGATGTTGTAAATGAATTTTCGTCAAAGTATTTGTTCCATGAAGTGAAATTAGTTGAAATTTGTCCAAGATCAAATGTTGATACGTTACCTGCAATGTTCATTGCCATCGAAGTTGTTATTGGCGTATAGAAGGGTGAGAAAAAATTTACGTCTGATTGATTAGCTAATTCATGACCTGGGTCTGATTGATTAGCTAATTCATAGATTGCAGGCCGAAGGTATTTTTCACCAACAAGATTGTAACTTTGGTCGCCCACCTTAAGATCAGATATTACTTTGAAAGGTATCCAACTCAAATCTGTCGATATCACTTCATTCTCTGAAGATGAAACATCATCCAATTCGAAAATGGTGCTTACATTAAGCCAAGAATCATTTGATTTTACATAAATGGAAAGAGATGAAATCTTCAAAGGTTTTTCTGTCTGTATTTTTAACGCATCTTCAAAAGCGGATTTAGCCATGTTAAGTTCAGAACCTGAAATGTCAGTATCTGTTTCTGGGAATTTAGTCATGTTCTGATAAAGTTTAGACTCAATCATTACCTTGACTTCTCCATCATCAATGTCTACTTCAATGCTAGAACCTGATACACAATTCGATGTATTCCCTATTACAAGAAGAACTAATAGAATGCCCAAAAAGAAGGTTGGTTTTAAATTTTTCAATTCTATATTTCTCCAGCTCGGCAAAAAATTATGATGTTGGATAGATCATAGCACTTTTGTTCCTTCAGGAACTTCATTTGGTACACTCAACCAAATAGGTTTACCCTTATCATCTGCTGCAAGAAGCATTCCTTTAGATTCAGTTCCAGCTATGATTTTGGGTTCGAGATTTGTTAAAACGATAAAATTCTTATTTATAAAATAATCAGGATCGTAAGTTTCTCCTCCGCCAGCTACAATTTGGTTTTGAGAAGAGCCCAAATCAACTTTCAATCTGAAAAGTTTCTTACTGCCTTCTATTCTCTCGGATTGCATCACTTTACCTACTCTGAGGTCCAATCGCTCAAATTCTTTGAAGGTTATTGGCAACGCAATCTCCTGTTTATTCCTCTTTTTGAGTTACAATCAAGAATAAAGCTATTTTGAAATCTCATGCAGTAAGAGTAGAATTCCGTATGAAAATAGAAGTAAAATAGCTGGAATTGAGGGTAAAAGATAGAATATGAATTGAGTTTTTCTTGGAAGTATTAGGAATAAACCATAAACGAAAACAAACCAGAAAACTGGAAGCAACTCGGATTTGCAGTTTTTTTTGTGCATACAATCATAAATCAGGTAGATAGAGACTGGTATAGCAACAGGATATATGAATGGATTAGCAATAACCGAAATTTTCTCTGGTGCATCTGAATGTATTGGGAATGGTACATGATTGATTAACCATCCAAACGGTAAGGAGGCAGATGAGTGAGGGGAATCCAGTGTTAGATGCCAGTTAAAAGAGAACATGAATGTTCCTACGAATGATGCTGGATCATGGATTATAGCAGGAAGTAGGCATAGCATAAAGACTCCTATTGCTATGGTGATGATTTTAACAATTTGATGGATTTTTTTTGAATAAATTAAATATGCAATTATTGCGATAACTGCAAAAGCCCCTGATAACTTTACACTGCAAGCTAAACCCAAGGCGATAGCTGAGAAAAAGTATTTGTTATATGCTAATGCTAAAAACGCTAAGACTACAAACAGAGCTAAAAATACATCTAACATGGCTATTCTTGACATGACATGTACCATTGGATCAAAAATTAGAAAAATCGAAGCCATTATCGCAGTTGGATTATCGAAGACTTTCTTTCCAAAAAGATATAATGATGGAACCATTATGCCTCCAGCAATTACAGCAGCGATTCTCCACCCAAAGGAATTGTAACCAAAAAGCGCTATTCCTATTCCGATAATTAATTTCCCTAAAGGTGGATGAACATAATTGGGATCCGCTTCAAAATTCAGTAATGCATTTGCAGCAGGTGCATAATATATCTCATCAACCATGAACCCTGTGGGACTATTAAAATTCATTAAACGAATTATTACTGCAAATATAAAAAGTAAAAGTGATGTTATTAGAGTTGAATTTTTTTTAAAAAAGGAGAGTATAGTGGCACGATAATTGGACGCTAGAGATCGCGTCCGTTGCCACTGTATTTGCCTCATTAGCATATTGCCAACGATTGAGAGAGGGGGATAAAATCTCTCCTACTTGTAGAGGTCTTCGGCTTGTTTGTTAAGACTTAATCTTTTTAGGGTATCTTTTGTTGGGATTCCTGTTGTTTTGTCCCATCCTCTTAGTTCATAGTATTTGTCCTTTAACATTTCAAGTTCATCTTTGGGTGAATACATCCCCTTGGATGGGCCATCTGGGATGGGTTCAGTCATGAATCTTATTGCTTGAACGTCATGCTCCCTTCGAGTTCCCTCACGGCAGTTGAATGATCTTTCAACGTTCCATATTCTATCTGTGATGTCAACTAGTTCTGGAAGTTTCAAGTTCATGCCTGTAACAACGTTGATCATGTTTAGATGATCGTTTGTGACTTCTGTGAGACCGTAGATGCCTTCAGTCATTCTGCAAACACACATAGAATCTTGTAATGTTGTTGTTCGCTGAGTACCTATAGCATATTCTGGTTTTCCTTCAAGTATCTTCCTGTCAGATTTTCCTATTCTTTCTGCTGTTGGTCTTCCGTCTTGGTGACTTCCGCCTCTTGTTGAAGTCGCCATTCCAAGACAATATCCTTTCATTCCTCTTGGAGAGTGTCCAGCGTTTTCGATATCTTTTATGGTTATTGCGTATTTCTCAGATCCTTTTCCTATCTTCTTGGCAGCTCTAGCCGCTCCTTCTGCAAGTAGGTCGCCTACTCCTTCACGAGTGCCAAACTTATGTATCATTTGGATTAGTGCTTCTTGATTTCCAAATTTGAGATCTAGCCCATCAAGCTCTTCTTTTGACAGGATACCTTTCTCATAGCACTCCATTGCGAAAGAGATCACGGCACCAGCCGATATTGTGTCTACTCCGATATCATCAGATAATCTGTCGGCCTTTGCTATCATTTCTAATGAGTCTACACCGCAATTTGAACCGAAGGCGAAGATTGTCTCATATTCTGGGCCTTCATCTATTGTTCCAGCATATGGACCTGATTTTACATGAACAAGTTTGGTACAATATATTGGGCAAGCCATGCAGCCTTTATCTTTCACAACTAGACGTTCACGCATTGCGGTTCCGCTTATCTTTTCTGTTCCTTCGAAAACTTCTGTTTGCCAGTTTCGAGTCCCAAGTATTCCAAGTTGATTATGAACTGTAGTTACTCCAGGAGTTCCGATGCTTGGAAGTGCTTTTCCAGTGCCAGGATTTGCTTTTATCTTGGCATATTGCTCGGTCACAGTTTTAAGAAAGTCATCTACGTTGGGTACTTCTACATCGTTGGTACCTCTAACAACTAATGCTTTGAGTTTTTTGGAACCAAGTACTGCACCGTTTCCGCCTCTTCCAGCTGCTCTTGCTCCCCATATAGTGCAAGCGAAGCGAACAAGTTTCTCTCCGGCCGGACCGATACATGCTATTTGTGCTTTAGGTTCGTTGAGGTCTTTCTTGATAATCTCTTGGGTTTCGAATGTATATTTGCCCCATAAGTGAGATGCATCTTTGAATTCGACTTTGTCATCGTAAACTGTAACATATGTTGGAGATTTGGCTTGACCTTCGACTATTACTGCATCCCATCCGGCGTACTTCATTTCTGGTCCAAATGAACCTCCTCCGTAAGCATCAAAGAATAAACCATTTAGTGGTGATTTTGTGAATACTCCAGATCTACCGGCAGTTGGAACCATAGTTCCTTGTATAGGTCCAGAAGCGAATACGTATTTGTTTTCTGGTCCGAGTGGATCAATTCCAGGTTTGAGTTCATCGTATAATATTTTTGCTCCGAAACCATTTCCACCAAGGTGAAGTTTTGCCATTTCTTTTGTTAAGGGTACTGTTGATGCTTTTTTATTGGTCATGTCCAAACGCAAGAACTTACCTGCATATCCACCGTATTCCCACATATTTCATCAACCTCCTCCGACTGGATCTAATAGAGATATAACGTCCCCATTGCTTAATTTATGATTCAAATCTCCATTGACACTGCTTATTTCTTCTTGTCCTATCATTATCAGAAATGGTGCCAATGTTCCAGTCTCTTTGTCTTTAATTCTATCTTCAAAATTTGATCCAAACTTTTTTTCTAATCTTTCGATCAATTTTATCAACGTCTCTCCATCGTCTATTTCAATATCAGTTTCTTTCATTCCCGCTGCATATCTTAAATGTGAGAAAAATTTCACTTTGACTTTTCCCAATTCTTTTGACTCTCACGTTTTTATTTTGAAATTTTTTCCCGTGTTTTAGCTATTTGAGCTGTGGCGTAATCTTTTCGTTTTTCAGCAGCTAAGGTTGACTTTCCTCCGGTCAGTAATGCGTCGGGTGAACAGAATTTTACACATTCTGGATCACCATCACATACATCACAAACCAGTGGCGTTTTCTTTGTAGGGTGCCAATCTATCGCTGCGAATGGACATGCCTCAATACATTTACCGCATTTAATGCAGACATCCTCAAGTATCTTCATACCACCGCCGACTTTCTCATCTCGATAAATTGACTTTGGTTCTGTCGGACATACATCGGTGCATGGAGGTTTACCGCATGAACGGCATGTATTTGGATAGAAGAGTTCTGGCATACCTTCGAATTCGATCCATATTCTGGATTTGTCTGGGTTAAAGACCCCTTCGTGAACTAGTGGGCATACTAATTCGCACATTCTGCATCCAGTACATCTGTCTGCAGCAATCATGAGCATTGTCATATTTACAAACCTCTTTGATGAATAGTATGTGTCTAAGATTTGTTTATTAGGTTCTCTAAAAGCTTCTCGGCCCTAAGAGTGTTGAAAACTCCGCATACACATGGTTTGGCGAGTTCACGAGATGCTTCTTCTATAGATATTTTATCTCTTTTTACGTCACTAACCATTTTTTTGACAAGTAATGGTGAGACACAGTGGTGACCGCACATCGTTGTTATGTCGAGAATGTCTTGATCTGGAAGTAATTCCTTCTTGCCCCATACGCCTAATGATATGTTTGCTGAGTGAGGTTTTAGACCGATCTTATTCAGTGAATCCCATACTTCTGAGAATGGGCCTGTCGCGACCACTGATGGTCCGAGTTTTGATTCAGCAAGCTCCTTAAGGCATTCCTCTAAGTCTTTTTTATTTGTGAACACGCCATGTGCTATTGAATTATCTTTTGTGCTATTGAGAACTGGTTTCAAACCTTTCCTAAAATAATTACCTGTTCGCATATCTCCTACGTTAACTGGGTTATGTTTCAGGATTATCTCAAGAGCTTTCTTGAATAGAGGCCCTGAATCTTTTGCATTTACTGATTGAGCCGCTATTACGAGTATCGGATAATCTATTGACAAAGATTCTCGTGTTCCAGATCTGTGAAGAGTATGAGTCATGTTTAGTCACCTCAGAATTTTGCTAATGGGACTCCTATCCCGATGTTAGTCTTACCGCCAGGGTAATAGGGTATCTTGTTGTCATCCAAGTATTTCATTATTGGAACAGATCCATCCTCATTTATTTTTACACATAGCCCTAAGCTGAAAACGGTGTTTATCTCCTTAGAAACTTCTTTAAGTGCTTCTAGAACTTCTGGAAACTTTTCTTCTTTGATAGTGAATTCTGGTATACATGAATGAACTCTTTCTCCCAAAACATCGTCACGAAGTTTACCAGTTTTTTTATCAGACATTAGACTTGTCAATGGATTTAGAGGTTCAAATTCCACACCGTGTTTCGCCAATGCCATACAGAGTTTCTCAGCGTCTTTGAGTTCCAAACCAACGCCTGGTCGACCCATGTCACAGGAGAAGCCCACCATTCCTGGTCTGAATCTGCCGGTTACATCATTGGTTTTCATTTCTTCAGTTCCTCTACCTGGAACATTGGTATCTTTGTGTGCTTTGTAGACTGTGGCAAAAACTTCTCTAACGGAACGTGGGAACTCTAATTCTTCCATCTGAAAAGCATTAACAGGGCAGCCGGCATTGTTGAAACATACTGCACATTCTATGCATTTATGTCGGTCTATGTGGGCTTTTCTGTCTTTACCTAGCGATATTGCGCCAGAAGGACAATATGGTACACATTTTGTGCATCCTACACAGGATTCAGTAATTATCAAACTTCATTCACCAAATCAATAATTTTTATCAAATTTGGATTTCACGAGTTAATATAAACCTAACTACTGAGGATTTGTGGCCAATAATTCATTCAAATAGAATGGATTTTTTCTTAAAATTCTTAGATTACTCTTAATAATATTAGAGAACCTAGTAGCACGTAATCCGAAGGTGTAAAAATTGACTCGCCCCAAAGTGTATGTAACATTAAAAATCCCAGAGAAAGAATTGAATATGCTAAAATCATCCTGCGATGTTGAAATTAACAACGAAGAGATGTCACCTTCCAAACAAGAAATCATTAAGCGGATAGAAGATAAAGATGGATTATTATGCTCATTAATGGAAAAGATAGATAATGAGATTATTTCTTGTGGCTCTAAACTGAAAGTTATTAGTTCAATAAGTGTTGGCTTCAATCACATCGATGTTTCAGAAGCTACAAAGAAAGGCGTCTATGTGACTAATACTCCAGGGATATTGACAAATGCAACTGCTGATTTTGCGTGGGCACTGATCATATCCTCTGCCAGACGAATTGCTGAAGCTGACAAATATGTTCGAGATAAAAAATGGAAGATCCCATGGGGATTAACAATGTTTCTGGGAGATGAAATTTACGATCGAACTCTAGGAATAATTGGGTTAGGAAGGATAGGAACAGGTGTGGCGGAGCGATCAAAAGGCTTCAAAATGAGATTAATCTATTATGACGTTATACGTGCTTCAAAAGAAAAAGAAGAGAATCTTGGTATAGAATATGTACCTTTAGAAACGCTTCTCAAGGAATCCGATTTCATTTCTATTCACGTGCCTTTAACTCCGGAAACCCAGAATC
>JBAUBP010000316.1:0-13462 GCA_049676905.1 Bathyarchaeia archaeon | reverse complement strand
ATGCTGTTAGGTGTTCTTGTGAAAACTATCTTTGTTCCGTCAGGTGACCAGTTTGGTTCTTCACCATTACTAATGAGTAGGGTTGAAGTTCCTGTCAGGTCACCGTTGATGACATGGATCTCTGTATCACCTGTAGAATGGTCTTCGCGTGTGAATGTTATTCGTGAACCGTCAGGTGACCAGCATGGATCATCTGCAGAGAATCCCAGTCCTCCAAAACTGGTCATGGCTATGATTGAGTCACTGTTTGGGTTCACTAATGCAAGGTCTGGATCGATACCGACCAAGAGTTTTGTTCCGTCAGGTGACCAGCTCGGGTGATGGACATCGTATTCAGCTGGCAGGAGTCTTGTGGGGTTTGAGCCGTCTGCTCCCATCACATACAGATAATAGACAAATGCCGCTCCCCCAGTGAATTGCCTGATGAATGCGATCTTTTTTCCGTCTGAAGACCAAGCCGGTTCAATATCATAATTGTCGTCAGCAGGGGTGGTGAGTTGTTTCTGGTTTGCGCCGTCCGCGTTCATCACCCAGATAGCACTCGAACTAGCATCTCCACTGGAATACAGGATCTTGGAGCCGTCTGGAGACCAGCACGGGTCAGAGTCCCCTACACTGTTGCTGGTCAGACGTGTGATACCTGAACCGTCAGGATTCATAACGTAGATCTCGCTATACACCCCCCCAACGGGAACGTCCTCAAAAAGTATCTTGCCATTACCTCCCAAATAGGATCCTTTAGTAGCTGAAGCTAATGGCAACATTATAAGACCTACATTAAGAAGCATAACTATTACAAGCGTGACTGGAAGCAGTAGACGATATGGACGTTCTATCAAATTTTCACTCAACTATTCTAATCGATACGCTTTTTTGAAGATATGCTTTGCGATCAAGCTAGATTTTTCTGAAAAGAGAGGTTTGTGAAGAGTTTCTCCATAGCTGGTGAGCACACACACACTAAATAAAAAAAGAATGAGGGAGGGCCCTAAATGTCCTGCCCCAGTTTGTAAAGTTAGCGCGCGCTTAAAACTGGAGAAAAAAACGATAACTTCTAGGTTCTGTAGCGTTTGATCGCAACTGCAGCTGTTAAGATTCCGACTAGTCCAATCAATGCCAAGTAAGGCGACAATACAGCTAGCTTGTTTGCAGTGAATAGTTCACCGCCGACATAGCGGTATGGGTTTGATGGTGCTGGCTGTTGGTTGCAGACAACAACATGGTCAGGAGGATACATCTCCATTTCTTCACCAGTCTCAAGGTTT
The DNA here is from genome assembly GCA_049676905.1 of Bathyarchaeia archaeon. GTDB lineage: Archaea > Thermoproteota > Bathyarchaeia > 40CM-2-53-6 > RBG-13-38-9 > RBG-13-38-9. The sequence continues at coordinate 12,197 of JBAUBP010000316.1, read as the reverse complement.
CGAAGTGTTACTGTCCTTTGTCCGGCGGAAACCCGTATCTCTGAGCCGAGGCTTTCACCTTTGCAGTGAAAGGTTGCCCTTGCTGCAAGGAAATCGTCTGTTTCTGGAGTTGCATCAGGATTATACTGTGGATCATAGCCCCAATTACCGCGTGGACTATAGCGTCCCACATCGTATGATGCTCCAGCACTATCCCAGCTGTGGCCGGGAGGAAAGAATACTTCGTTATCAACCAGCTCCATCAGATCCGGATCATAATGGACGTCAAAATCAAAAGCAACCATACCATAACCTTCTGGAATATGACGGATCCAAAAGTTGAGGGTGAACTCGCTGGAAACAGGTACATCAATGGATGAAACTTGAGAACCCTCATGCTCAACGACAAAAGTCGGAGGAGGAATATATGTCACCACCAATTTCGGAACATTGCCAGGCAGAGGCTCTTTGGACCGAAACTTCCCCGAGAGTGTACCAGCACCCTCCTCTGCCGTTGGATATCTTATGATAAAACCATAATTGTCTGTTCCAGATAGCCAGTCTTCAACAATCCCCTTTACATCCCACGTCATCCACCAATCAAGATACATGTAAATGGATGAAGCAGAGTCTTCAGTTGTCCATTCTCCACCTGCAGTCCAAGAAGTACAGCCATCTGGGTGATCGCCGGTCACATGATTAGCTTCATTCCACGTTACACCACTAGTACCATCTCCCTCAACCCAGTCGTGAGTTACTCGATAAACAAAAAATTCACCGGTACCGAGAACACCGGCAGTGGAACCCTTTGTAAACAGTTTCAGACTGGCTGACGTGACGATCGATCCAGCCGGTATCGAAGACAAATCGAACTTCACGAGGCCACGACGTATATAAGAGCCGCCACCTTCACTGAACCGTCCCACTTCAATAAACCCCCAACTTCCAGAATTACTGTCGGGATAAGCTTCAGCAATTACAGCGTCGCCATCCGGAGGAGTAATAGTCACATTCGCTCCAAGCACGTTCTGCAGAGATGATATACTCAGGAGAACAGTTAGAACTGTAATGACAAGCAGTCTTGAAACGAAACGCATTATTGCACTGTCCTTTTGTTGTGGGTATATGACTAAACAGTAAATATGACTTTTGTCCCTTAGCGGGTGAGTCTATTTTGTGTGTGCCTTAGCTGGTGAGCACACACAGTGGAAATTGTCCATGATGTGTGAAGGTTAAGGTGTGTGAAGGTTAAGGTGTGTGAAGGTTAAGTGAGGTTAAGGTTCACCCAATAGTGTGGTTAAACCGGTTAAGGAAGGTTGCGTTGAGGTTAAGGTGAGGTTAAGATGAGGTTAAACCATGGTTAAACCTTACCTGGGTTATGGTTTAACCGTTTTTAGATGTAAAATAGAGGTTAAAATATGGGTTAAACCGGGGTTAACCAGGGTAAGGGTAAGGTTTAACCTTGGTTCCTGTTTGGGTTTAACCTATTCAACGTTGAGTAGAAAATAGGGTTTAACCTCTTTGATTAAGTTAAGATGGGTTAAATTTCACTGAAGTTAAGGTAAAGGATATCTTAACATTGGTAATGGTATATCCGCTTCCAATTCAAAGAATTCTTAATTATGCTTAGTAGGTATAACCTTAATGGAGAAGTAATGTCGAAACTGAAATTTTTTTTCATCCTATTTTTTCTAACATCTCCAATAGTGAATGTTTATGGTTGGAGTAATGGTGGATATTCTGATAATTCTGAGAATCCAAAAATTGGGACGCATGACTGGATAGTGGAAAAGGCAGTAGACCTCCTACCCTCTAATGAAGCTCAAATCTTCAAAGATCATATGACTTCTTTGAAGTATGGTACAGAGTTTCCTGATCGACCAGCATCAGAGGGTGGTATAGGGGATACTTTCAATCATCACGTCTATTTTGATGAGCAATATAGGGTCTTTGATGATTCTGCTGCATTGAGAGCAAATGAAACCTACTATCAGGCCATAAATCTACTTGAACAAGGTAATCTCACTGACGGAACCATACTTGCAGGCTCTGTAAGCCATTATGTTAGTGACTTAGCTGTTTGGGGTCACATCATGGGTGAAGATACTCCATGGGGTAAAGAGCAACACCATCAAGATTATGAAAACTATGTGAATGAACACCTATTTCTTTTTCAAGAATCAATAATTCTCCTCGAACCACTAAACCGAACATCAGCATATCAAGCAACGTTAGATCTAGCATCTGACACGATGTTTAGAGAACCTAACGCTACATGGATGGATGAAAATTATGATTGGAATAATGAAACATTCAAAACCAGAGTTGGAGAAAGCCTAAATCTGGCAGTAAATTATGTGGCTAATATTTTACATACCTTATGGCTAGATGCAATGCAAGACTACTGTCGAATTACCTTCAATACAGAACCAGCCAATACAGGTACGATAACATTTGATGCTGTAACCTATAGTGATGAAGATTTTGTATGGAAATTAGCTGGATCATATAACATCACTGCAAACCCCGGTAGTTACGGATTCTCTGGATGGACAACAGTAGGCAACATTTCTATAATCAACACTAATTCAATATCTTCTTCCTGCACCATCTCAGGGAATGGTATACTGAAAATATTGCAGGTACAATCGAGTCCACAACCTACTCCACCGTCAGGCTGTATTATTGTAACTGCTTCCTACGGAGAAGAGACTGATCCTCAAGTGATCTTCATGCGTAACGTAAGAGACAATATGATAGGATCAAATCCAATTGGAAAATCATTGGTTAATGGTTGGAACATTTTCTATTATTCATGGTCTCCACCCGTAGCTAATTTGATATCAAACTCTGAAGAAATCCAAGCAATATCGAGAATTCTTATTTTTCCATTAATTATTGCAGGTTATTCAACAGCTTTTGTTTACTCCATAATTACGCCAATAAGTCCTGTAATTGCTTCAGTATTCGCATTCTCAGTTGGAGTTTTTCTTGGATCACTATTTTACATTATTCTACCTATGATGGTTTTACTAACAATATTTAGGAAAAGAATACGCCAGCTTTCAAACTACATCTCGAACCTACGATGAATCCAAAAATATACATCTGACATACACTATTAGGTATTGAGGATTCGGTCATTGAAGTCACGCTTTCATTTTCGGCCGACTAACTTGGAGTGCAATAAAAGAAGTATAACATTATAATTATCAGTAAACATGTGGTAAGCTTAGGGTCATGCTAGGATTGTATAGTAATTTTACTTAGGTTACATTTAGTAAGCATATTAGATACATTTGAAAATAGTTTACTCCGTAATGTTATGCGTAAATACAATCTAAGTAAAAATATTTGGTATGTCAATGGTAGCGGTTGATATACAAGTATTTGTTGATTTTACTTGTACTTTACCTTTAGATTAAATACACTAGATACATGTAAAAATAGTTACCATTTACTTGTATGCTTGACTGTAAATTATAAGTAAAGATATTTGATGCATCAGTGATATGCCATAATATAATTACAAATTACATTTACCAGTAAGCATATGCTAAGCGTAAAGTTATGCTGGTAGTATTTTTGATATATGTAATTTCTGTAGAGTAAGCTATTTTTTGGTATGCTTAACCATTATACTGATAACTTAATGCAGATAGCGCACGTACTAAAAATCTGGGGGTCAGAAGCGCGCGCTTTTTTACTGGTAAATTGGTGCGTGAATCCCATCCCCCGCACATTTTTACTAGCACGCGCTTGCTACATTTGTTTGCGCGCGAGATCCTAAATTCTGGATCCAATCTCTGAACTCTTTTCTTTTTAATAAATAGCAAAATGAAAAGCTAGCTAGCTCTATGTCCTTGAATATGGCACAGATAATATTCATAACAACGTTATTTAAGGATAAAAAAATAATGTCGTATGGCGAATGATATGAATAATAAGCAAATTCTCGGCATAGCTCTTGTCATAATAGGCTCGTTAGGAATAGTAATTTTATTACCCTTACAAATTATGAGCACATCTAACTATGGTTACTCTCCTATGACAGACAGCACGCCATGGCAAGGCATGATGGGTCAAGACAGGATGCAGCCCTATTATACTACCCCATATACGAGTGAACCTCTGACTTTTGATCAAGCCGAGTATCTTGCTAAACAATTCTTGAACTCATTAGGTAATCCTGATCTCGCAATCAAGGAGATAATGGAATTCGAGTATAACTTCTACATAATCTACTATGAAAAGAGCACAGGAATCGGAGCCTTTGAGATGTTGATATGGAAGAAAACTTCAGCTGACATGATGGGGCAAGGCATGATGGTTGGACAGTTAATGCCAGAGCCAGGCCCAAATATGATGTGGAACACGAAATATGGTAGCATGATGGGACAATTTGGAAGCATGATGAATGGTGGTATGATGGGTGGTGGTATGATGGGTGGAGGCATGATGGATGGAGGAATATTGTGGCAACAACAGCCTTCAGGAGAAATGTTAATCGATGAAGATCATCCAAAAAGTATCGTCCAACAGTATCTTGACGAATACTTCCCAGGAACAACGGTGATAGAATCCACACCATTATATGGATACTATACATTTGATTTCGGCATGAATGACAAGATTCAAGGTATGTTAAGCGTTAACGGTCATACAGGACAGGTATGGTACCATGGGTGGCATGGCGATTTCATTCAAATGAAAGAATTTCATGATTAAAGGGAGGTAGTTTAATGAACGGAATGGGATTCATGGGTTTCGGCTGGTTATGGATAATCATACTTATAATCATAATATTGGCAGGAGTATACTTCTTCTCAGAAGGGTTCAAAAAAGAAAGTACTCCTCAAAAATCAACGAGTTCCCTTGAGATACTCAAACAAAAATATGCTAAAGGCGAAATAACTGAGGAAGAATTCAAAAAAATCAAGAAAGACCTAGTTTAACGGGCACGCTGGAAATTGCTAGGGAGATAAGAAATGCTCTTAGAGTACGCTAGCTAGCCGCATTATAATATCTTAAGAGCTTAAGTGTTTATGCCAATACATTTATAAGCTGTTAATCATATAAGTATATAATAGGATAAGCATAATAAGGTGGATGGAAATGATGACAAGAACAAAAAGCATACTTGGCCTCTGGCATTTTGCTTACTGGAAAAACTTCTGACACGTGAGAATCGTGAACAAAAACAAACGTTGGTAAACGCGCGAAGAGATTGATAGCTTATTCAGTGACGAAGACCCGATAAAGAAACCGATGAAGGACATTTTCAAGCAGCGTTCGTATTGGGATAACTTCTTTGAATAGTCGTATGGGCGAAAGAGACTGAAACAGAAGTCTTAATCAACTGTAGCGCGCGCTAACCTCTGCCTTTAGAAATATCCGAACTCAAAAATACCAGTTATCGCGCCAAATCCAGCTAGCATTGCTATTCCCAAAACTGCTAGGATTAGTACAACAATGAATAAGACAATCACGAGTAATATGGCCAGGAGTAAAGCTTTCATCCATCCTGTATCGAAGAAGTGTCTTATCAGTGCAAGCCAGACTATCAAAGTTATGATGAAACCGAGTAATCCATGTACCAATGTTCCAAGTATCGTAGCGATAATTATTCCTAGTGCACCTATCCAGATGGCGTCTGTGAACTTTGCTTTCTCTTTTCCAACCATTGACCGGCCGACAAGCCAAAGGACAGGAGTGACTATGATTATTCCAATGATTATCTGTATCACTAGATTCATTAGATTTATTCCATTCATAGTATTTCCCTGTTCTGTAGATTTCTATTAAGATATAAAACTAATTCATTATCATGATCTTTTGAATAGATTCAACTTATCATGTCAGTTAATCTATTCTTTCTAATACTTTCTTTGATCTCGAATGAGCGCGCGTGCTAGCTAGCCGCACTATATGGTGTGCTTATCAGGTGAATGCTAAATCATTGTTAACAGGTACGGCAAGGCAATAAGGATAATCCCGAGAATAATGGCGCCTATACCGATCCATTTCGCGAACTGGCGTGCGACGATTATTATTATGCCCACAATTATGAGCAGGATTGGATTCAGGTGTACAAGAAATTGATAAACTGTATTAATATCCATTTTTTTGCCCCTTGATAGAACTTATTCAATTTGCATGATACGTAATTACACGCTTATAATTTTTTTGATTTAAAGTTCTGTTAATTCTACGGGACATGTAGCGCGCGCTTGCTTCAGGAAACAAAAATCAGTTAAATGATAATGCGTGTTGCAGTATCCCGTTGCGTACGCTATACTGGTAAATTGGTCCTGAAATCCCTCTCCCCGCACCATTCTACTCTTAAATATAAATAGCATAGGCTTGTTGCACGTTAGAAGTCTAAACTATTTAATCGTAATAGATAGTCAGATACTAATTTTATATTTGAAATTAGAATTTGTAATTGGAATTGTGCAATGAACAAATATCATCGTAGCCATTGGTATCATTATGGATTTATAACTGGGATATTTGTTCCATTATTGATCATATTCATATCGGCTCTATCTCTTTTCATAATTGAAGTCAAACTCGACATCGATATTCCACATAGAACAATAACGACTACCACGCTTTGGATGTTAGTGGGTTTTGTTTCTATTTTGATTCTTAGTCGTAGTTTCAATCCAGAAAATCTTCCTGGAATGAGAGAAGATAAGATATTGATTCTACGAAAGTTATTCATTACATTTCTTTCAGTAGCAATCATATTTGGAGCACTTGCAAGATTTGGAATTGATATAACTGGATACATCGTAGGTTTGGGAGTTGGAGCCATTATTATTGGTTTAGCAGCACAATCAACAATATCAAACTTCATTGCTGGAGTTCTTGTTTATATTGAAAAAACAATAAACGTAGGAGACTATGTAAGGATCAATATTCCTACATCACCTGTTGAAGGTAAAATCTATGAAATATCATTTTTCAGAACAAGGATTATAACAAATGATCAAGTCAATGTTTCAATTCCTAATAATTTACTGGTTAACGCAACCGTAAACAACTACACTATAAGCCAAGAAAGACCATTAATAGTATCTTTAAATTTGGCAACAGATATGCCACCATCTGTATTAAAGGAAAATCTACTCAAAACAATGGACAAATATGTAAATTCGGACAGTGTTTCGAAAGTCTATTTTAAAGGTATCCAAGAAAACAGAATCGACATGGAACTTTGGATTAAACTAAAGACCAATGAATTTCAAAGAGAACGTGATCGTATTCTACGTGCAACTCAAACCGCATGTAAAGATTTGAATCTGACAATAAACGCGTTACGCACTTCTTAATATGCTATTTCTAAACTTGTTTACACGAATTTATTTGATTTTAGCTCGCTCATTATTGTAGGATAATAGCGCGCGCTTAAATGATTTTTTTCTTATTTATTAATGCATATGGTGTGAATATTAAAAAAGATTTAGAACTTTTCCTATGAAGAGCCCATAGAAGATTAATAGCATCCATCCCTCAGAGTCTTTAATGTCTCTATCCCGTGTTATGAAAAAGAAAAGGAGGGTGGCGACAACCATTATCGGTAAATCGAAGCTTAACACCCTTTGGGGTATTTGAAGGACTCCTACCAACCCCGACAATCCTATGACTAAAAGAATGTTAAATACGTTTGATCCCAGTATATTTCCCACAGCAACCTCCAACTGCCCTTTTTTCGAGAGTGATAAAGTTACCATGAGCTCGGGTAAAGATGTTCCAAGAGCGACAAAGCTTACTGCAATCACCTCTTTTTCAATGTTTAACATCTCAGATATGACGATTAACGATTCAACCGTATATCGAGCACCTAAAAAGATAAAAATCGGGCTTAGAAATAAGACAAATAATCTCCGTCGATCGAACTTCTCTTCAATTGTCTCTTTTTCCCATTCCTTTTCTTCCGCGCGAGCGCGAGCATGCGCTCGACGTTCAGTACGAATTGAGCTGTGTAGGTAGACTATTACTAGGGCGATAAAAAAAATCGCTTCAGGTAGAGTGAATCTCCTATCCCAAATGGCAATGCTTAATAGAAAAGTGGCGCCGATAAGGAAGTTCACATGAACGTTTTCATATTTGAGTTTCAATCTTTTACCAATTATCGCCGTCAAACCCAGAACAAGAAAAATATTGGCAATGTTTGATCCTATCACATTTCCAATCACCACTTCTGAAGATTGTTGCATTATAGCAAGAAGCGATACAACAAGCTCTGGGAGAGATGTTCCCAAGGATATAATGAGAACTCCTATTATAAAGGGAGGTATTTTAAAAAACTTGCCGAGGGTTTGGGCAGAAGCTATAAAATAATCTGAAGCCTTTGCCAAGACAACTAGACTTGCCCCAAATATCAGAAGCCAAGTAAACAGAGATGGCATACATATCATATGCGATTTAGTTTAATTAACTTTTTTAATAACAATCGCACGCTCTAAAAATAATTTAAATTTTGCAGTGTGATAGAATTACATGCAACTATAGGTGTTTTTATGAAGAAGATATTGATTATGGTTGGGGATGATTTTGAGGATTCGGAATTTTTTTACCCTTACTACCGAATGATGGAAGAAGGCTACGAAGTCGAAGTTATCGCATCAGAGGCGAGGGAGATATACTGCGGAAAATATGGTATAACCATCCAGTCTGACGTCTCTCCTGAGAGCGCCGATATAGACAAGTATGATGCTCTCATCATTCCAGGTGGACGGGCTCCCGATCGTATGCGATGTGATGGCGATCTGGTTAACCTTGTGAAGAAAGCTTATGAGAAAGGAAAAGTGATTGCGGCGATCTGCCATGGACCTCAAATGCTGATCGAAGCCGATGTGGTAAAGGGGAAGAAAGCAACTTGCGCCCGATCAATATCGACAGATTTGAAAAATGCAGGAGCGACGTATGTTGAGGAGCCCGTGGTGGCTGATGGACAGATCGTGACATCGCGACATCTAGGAGATCTTCCTCATTTCTGCAAGGAAACGATAAAAAATATCGAAAAAACAAAAAAACATTAAAGATAACCCTGTCATCATAATAAACATAGAAAAATATTCAAAGCCACTAGCGTGATGGTATGTGAAGTGTTTTTGCAGCGGAGGCGCTCAAGCCATAGTCTGAGCGCCTATGTCTATAGGCCGGATATAATGAAGATTCAACTTATGAAGGATCTTGGGTAATCAATAGAAAAATAATTATTAATGAATGGATAATTGCATTATTATCAGGCCTGAAAATTTCCTCGAGAAAGCGCTGTCCCATACAATGTGGACGTTAGCGTGATTGAGGAGAGCTTGGATGCGAAGCCATAATGCCCCAACTGTGGGCGAATAGGTGCATGCCCTCACAATCATGTGAGGGGATAAAAGTAGAAAAACGACTTCACATAGGTGCTCTTTATATATACTGGTAAATTGGTGCTGAAATCCCATCCCCCGCATCATTTTACGTATGTTCATTATCAACTAGCGCGTGCGTGCATGTTAGAGTATTTGAGAAAACATTGTAAAAAAAGGAATTGAATTGTGTTAGCAGTTCAGTTGTTCTCAGCAAGCATTTCGAGAACTTTTTCAGCCATTTTTTGGAGGCAGCGTTAAAGGCGCTTCAATTATCCTACAAGCGCGCGCTTTTCCAACAATTTTTTTACTGGTAAATCGGTGCTGAAATCCCGCTCCCCACACTGTCTAGACCACTCTAAAACGTTTTTTCGAGGGGTATTCGAACCTTATAAGATTCAAGTACCCGCGGGCCCGCCACAAAACTATCTAACCCTTATTGGCGCTCAGTTCAAATTTGGATGCTCTAAATATTTATTGGCAAATAAATATGATAACAACGTTATATTTATATCAGTAATTTCTATTCTGGTAGATTGTAAAATTGTTTTAAATGAGGTGATAATTATGCCAAAACATCCAGGACATGAAAAACATCTTTGCAAAATGGTCGTCGGAGACATGGAAGATATAGATCAGATTAAGCCACTCGTGAACAGTCCGAAATACATCTGTAGTGCATGTGGAAGAGTAGCAAATAGTTCAGAAAATCTTTGCGCACCAACCAGTCTATAATAACATCTTCGATAAATCCAAGTTTTTGTGAAATTCATATTCCCTTTTTTTATGAAACTTCAATAATTGAGGCAGGAGGTAGCGCGTACTCATCTTATGTTATATGCTTAGCATGTACAATCAAACAGCTTTTAATCAGCTTTAAATCTCTTATGATTCGGTTTAGATATGCTTTGAAGCTCGGCTTTATAGGATTGGGAACAATGGGAGCGCCAATGGCTCTCAATTTAGTGAAGGCTGGTTTTGAACTAATTGTATATGATATAGAGCCAGATTCTGATAGGGTACAGAGGGTTGTTAAGCAAGGTGCCAAACTTTGCAACAATCCGAGTGATGTATCTATAGATACTAAATTTGTACTTCTTTCTCTTCCAACCCAGGCCATTTCCGAAGAGGTGACACTAGGAAAGGGAGGCATTGTTCAGACAGCTGCGCCAGGAAGTGTCATAATCGAACTCAGCACAGTATCTCCAGCAACTATCAAGAAACTTGATGCTGCAGCCAAATCTCGAGGAATTGAAGTACTCGATGCTCCTATTTCAGGTGGTAGAACTGGTGCTGAGGCAGCTACATTAACGATAATGGTAGGTGGTAGAAAAGAGACATTCAATAGATGTAAGCCAATCTTCGAAAGTATTGGTAAAAGGATCTATTATGTTGGTGAAATAGGTTCAGGAGAAATTGTTAAACTTCTGAATAATATGTTAGTGCTAACCAACTTGATTACAACTAGATCTGTACTCGAAATAGCTGTTAAGGCTGGCATAGATCCAAAACTAGTACATGACATTATTAATGTGAGCACTGGTCAGAGTTGGGTTTGGACTAATTGGGTTCCAACATTTCTAGCTAGGAATACTGTAGGATCGACGCCAGATATTTTCAAGAAAGATGTGACGATAGCTCTCGAAATGGCGGAGAACTTAAAACTTTATCCTGAGACAGCAATAGCAGCTTTGAACTTCGTACGAACTTATACTAAAAAGCAGCAGGGAACAAATGACATATCCGCTATGTTTGACTTCTTGTCATAGTCAACTTAAGAAAGTATGTTCACACTCGAGCGCGCGCACGCTATACCAAGAATTTTCTTATATTCACCGAACACTTACTTAATGTTGAGATCTCATGAAAGGCGCAATAGTATTTTTAGTATTCTTCGTGGCAATGACTGCATTGACACTACTTTACGCTGATCTGCCTCCTGGAAGACAAATTTACGAAATGCTTGACATACCTGAGACTGACTACCCAGTTGGAGGTATACCTGCAACTGTCTTGATAATATCATTATTCAATGGTATTGTTTATGGTATCATTGCATGGATAGTTTACTCGATAGCAATGGCAGCAAAACGTAGAAAGAACGAATCAAAGAATGAAGTCGCATCAACAGAGCAAAAAAAATTCTGTATCAACTGCAGGGCTGAAATACCTGAATCAACCACCTACTGTGGAAAATGTGGTGCCAGCCAGTAAAATCTCTTTTATACAACTAAAAAAACATCGCGTGCGCTCATGACGGCTTTGCAGATTAATAGTCGTAATCCTCAATATCTGATGGTAAAGTATAGCAAGATGGATAATGCTACGCATGCGAATAAGTCTGGCAACATTGCAAACGGTCCAAGACCAAAAGCGCGAAAACCAAAAAGCCAATGTATCAATGGATTTGATGAAAGTGCGTACAGAAGCAGAGTCATTGAGAATATTAATAATCCAATTGTAAACTCTGACTTTGTCTTTCTATATATATCGATATATCCAATCAATAAGAAAATCAACAGCATGACATTGATAGAGGAGATTACTGTTTTGACTGTGTAAAATAGCTCTATATCTCCAGGAGTTGGACGACTTGGTCTTGGACCCATAAATTCAGTGCGTGGATGTGAATAGGGCGTCATAATCGGATATTCTATGGTCCAAAATATCACAAGCAAAATCACGATTGATAGCGCTACCAGCATCAGTGTCAGTTTTAGATTCTTGTTCATATAATGTTTCACCTGTTTTTCTCCCTTTTTTCTTTTTTTCCAATTTTCTCCATAATTTCTTCAAAAACTACATAATTTTCTTCCATTTGTGGAGACAAGAAGTATGTTGTTCCATACC
>JBAUBP010000315.1:0-3523 GCA_049676905.1 Bathyarchaeia archaeon | reverse complement strand
ACCAAGTATACATACAGGCGCCGGATAGGAAGCTGAGGCGTATCATGCCTCGTCTTAAGGAATAGCGATCCTCAGGGATCCTGTGTATATATCTTATATAAGTCGTTTCAAGATTTTCGGATTTTTTAGAATTCTAAATAACTAATTCTCGACCTCTGAAACTCAAAATAATAATATTATCAATTTGATGATTGTGTTACATACAATCTGTTTCAGGTGTAAAATAACGTCATATACTGTTTCCGAGAAAGGAACCTCTGAAAAAGGCGTAGCGACTATAGAACTTTCATTGATATTTCTGCTAACTTCGTTATTCTTCACTGGTTTTACAATGCTTACGCCAATACTTCCGCTTTACATTACAGCTTTAGGGGCCTCAAAACTTGAACTCGGATTCATAATGGCAACACTTCCTGCTACAGGTATTTTTGCCAGATTTCCATTCAGTGTGCTATCAATTAAAATTGGAAGATGGCCGGTCGCCATCTCTGCACTTCTACTTCAATTGACATCTTGCATTTTATTCATGTCAATATCCACAAAAATTCTACTCTACCCTACTATTGTCATCTACGCTTTGGCATTATCGTCATTTGGTCCAAGTGCTATTGCAATAGCATTAGAGTCATCGCCAATTGGACGTAAAGGAATGATTATGGGCAGATTCTATGGTGCAATAGGTGTCGGTATGATAGTTGGTCCTCTGCTAACAAGCCTATTAACGTACTATTTAGAAGTCCAGCAAATCTTCTTATTTGCATTGGCTTTGCCAATTACTGGCTTGACTATCTTTACTTTATTTGGTAGTAAATCGCTTTTAAAGAAATCAAATGAAAAGAAACTTACTGAAGAAAAAGGAACTAGATCCTTACTGCATTCTATACGAAGAATAGTCTGCCAACGAAACATAATATTTCTCTCTGCCTCAAGCATCACTTTCTTCATTGCACTTGGAACCTTCGAGACGATCTTTCCCGTATACGCAAAAGGAGAGTTAGGTCTTATGAGTTACCAAATTAGTCTTCTCTTTGTTGCAAGAGGAATACCTAACGCTATATCAAGGATTCCAATTGGTAATTTGTCCGATAAAATAGGACGTCGCATACCACTAGTTTTCGCTTATGGGTTGTCCTGGTTTGCTCTATTTCTGATCTCTGTTACAAATAACGTATTGTTACTTGTACCAATTATCGGTCTGTACGGTTTGGCATGGGGTGCTAGGACAGCTCCTTCTGCGGCTCTTTATAGTGATAATACATTGCCTCAAGACACCGCTTTGGTATCAACTATTCTATGGTTAACCGCAGATATTGCATTGGCATTTGGCTCAAGTTTGGCCGGAACCCTAAGTCTTTTCATTCCCACTCAATCTATCTTCAGAGTAGTATCTATGATAGTGCTTGCTGGATTATTCGGAATTCTATTGATAAATGAATCAAAATCACAAAGAAGGGGATAACAATTAATTTAGATAAAATCAGTTTTTAACAGTTATGTATGAATCTTAAATAATTGGAGAATCGAATCTTTCAATTATGCAGGTAAAGCGAAATGAAGTTGGTCATTAAAATCGGAGGTCACTTATTTCCATCCGAATTGAATACTGGTAGAATTAATGAATTCACATCTATTCTGAAAGACCTTCAAAGAAAAAGTCATAACATTACTGTCGTAGCTGGCGGTGGTGCAAATGCTAGATTATACATCCAAGCAGCAAGAAAATTGGGAAGTGATGAATCCTATTGTGATGATATTGGAATTCACTTCGCCAGACTGAATGCCAAATTGCTGATATCCGGCCTGGGAGATGATTCCTATCCAATAGTAGCTGAAAATACTGCAGAACTAAGAGCTCACCATATCTCTGACAAGATAACTGTGATGGGAGGATTACAACCTGGACAATCAACAAATGCAGTTGCCGCAATAGCCGCAGAGATAGTTGGAGCAGATCTTTTAGTAAATGGAACAGATGTAGATGGCGTCTATACAGATGATCCAAAGCTATATCCGGATGCAAAGAAACTCGATGAAGTTTCTATAGACCAGTTATTAGAAATTATTGTAAAGGGTAAAAGTTCTGCGGGCGGATACAAACTATTAGACCCCGTTGCTGTCAAAATAATTGAGCGGTCAAAAATCCCTACGATAATTTTAGATCTTAAGGATCCGAGAAATTTGATCCGTGCAGTTGAAGGAAATAATATTGGAACACGAATAAGATTTTGACACAGCATAGGGGACTACATTTGGTTAAGCTTGTGGATATGTTTCAATCAAGGGCAACAGTAAGGCTTCTAGAATACATGTTAGAAAATAGGGGTAAGATATTCAATCAATCCCTTCTTGCAAATATTTTAGGACTATCACCTTCAACAATAGCAAGAGTAATAGATCCACTAATTAAAGAACAGATAATTCTCTTTGACAGGTTTGAACAAGGAATGAAATTGATAAGTCTTAATGAAATGTCCGAGAAAACGAAAATTCTGATCGAGTTCTACGATAGAATAAAAAATCTTTGAACAAGATAATTAATACTGAAATTTAGGGTTAGGCTTCGCTTTCTGCTACTCGTTTGAATTCTTCCGATAAAGAATCGCAAATAAGCGAACAGACACGCCATTGTCTTATGGTATAGCTTATACGTAATTGCTCCATTGCTTCAGCGATCTTGTCTTCTTGTTCAGGATTCATAGCGAATCACTATACGTGACTCTTCATACCATGTCATCTATGTATAAAAGTCAATTCATTAGTGATCTGTGACAAATAACCAGTTGATATAGATAGGAATGGTTACAATATGAGAATAATTGCAGAAGATCTTAAACATGGGACTATTCAAGTAAGTATTGAGAACCTCGATGATTTATGGACACTTTATAATGTAATCAAAAAGGATGACTTAGTCTATTCAAAAACAACACGTGAAGTAAAAACTGATGAAAATAGTAGACCATCAAGTAGACGTGTAACAGCCACGTTAGGCTTAAAGGTTGAAAAAATCTATTTTGATAAAGATCTTGTTAGGCTGAGGATCCATGGTGTCGTAACCGATGCTTCTGATAAGTTTGGGATATTAGGGTCACATCACACATTCAGTCTTTTTGAAGATGGTGTAGTGAAGATCATTAAGGAAAGATGGGCTAAACATGAACTCGAAAGTATGAAAAAAGCATCTAAGAATGAAGTGCCTGTAATAATATTAGCAATCGATAGTGATGAATGTGCCATAGGTATTTCACGAATGTCAGGTGTTGATATTAAATTGGAAATCAAATCGCACCTGCCAGGAAAGCGTGAGGCTGAGAAACGTGATCAGGCCATGATTAAATATTTCTCAGTAATCTCAGAACCCTTAGCACGAGTTCATGATACTTATGACGCTAAGATACTGATTGTAGGCCCTGGATTTACAAAAGAGTACTTCATGAATTTTTTAAAAAATAACCATTCAGAATTAGCCCGAGAAGTAGTTACTGTGAAAAGTGTCGGCAACGGCGGAGCCGCAGGAGTTTAC
>JBAUBP010000314.1:0-11553 GCA_049676905.1 Bathyarchaeia archaeon | reverse complement strand
CAAAATGTTTAGCTGGAAAAATGAATGCAGATTCCTTGAATCCTTTCTCAATTCCTGTAATTGGGTCAAGCTCAAGAATCTCTTCTATTTTATCTTCATTAAGTAAAAATCTTAATACTGTCTCTTGATTGATTGGGCAGATTTCGATTACATTTCCTCTAGCCCTGAAGCGCCCTCTACTTAGCGCCGTGTCATTTCGTTCATATTGCATATCTACTAGTTTTTTTAGGATTTCATTTCGTCCAATTATTTGGTTTTTATGAAGCCGTAATACGATTTTTAGATATTCTTGTGGAGACCCCAATCCATATAGACATGATGAACTTGCAACGACTATTACGTCTTTTCGTGATAAAAGCGACTGTGTTGATGAATGTCTAAGCCTATCGATCTCCTCGTTAATCGATGTCTCTTTAGCGATGTAGGTATCAGTTTTTGGAACATAAGCCTCAGGCTGGTAATAGTCATAGTAGCTTACAAAATATTCTACGGCGTTTTCGGGGAAAAAAGTTTTAAATTCTGTATAGAGTTGTGCTGCTAAAGTTTTATTATGAGATATGACAAGTGTCGGCCTTTGAGTGTTCACTATCAAATGTGCTATAACAAAGGTTTTTCCTGTCCCTGTAGCTCCTTTTAATGTCTGTCTTTCCAGTCCTTGATTTACACCTTCAGATAACATCCTAATAGCTCTGGGTTGATCTCCCTTTGGGGTATAATCGGTAACAAGCTTGAAACTTTTTTCAATGACCATTTGGGTAAGACCCTCATTGGAAAGACATACCTATAAATTGACGTGAAAATACTAGGTGATGTGTTCGCTATATGCATAATTTTGTTGTTTATTTGATAAATCGATTTACTAAACTCGAGTCCGTTTCGATGGATATTAACATATCTCCTTATGATTAATCAATTAAAATATGCATTAATACTCTTTAAAAAAAATAAATAATTTTCAGTTTAGTTAAACAATATTTCGATAAAATTTTTTATTATTCTAGCAGTAGCTCCCCAAATTACATGATCAGGAAGTTCATAATAATATACAGGATATGGTTTAGAATTCTTTATTACATATCCAATCTTTGGAGATTTTTTGAGTTCCTCAAGAGGAGCAATTATTATTTCACTGACTTCGTTTCTGTTTATTTTGAAATTATATGGATAAGGGATTGTTCCAACAAAAGAAGATATCAAATAGCCAGTACTACTTGCGTAGTCGTCTAACTCTCCAAGAATAGTAATGTCGCTTTTTATTATACCTAGTTCTTCCCACGTTTCTCGCAAGATAGTTCCCTTTAGATCTATGTCTGATTCTTCGAACAAACCTCCAGGAAAAGATATTTGGCCCGGATGATTTTTCAATTCTTTCTGCCTTTTTGTAAATAGTAAGGAATGATATCCTGAGTTCTTCATTAGAGGAACTAAGACGGCGGCACGCACAAGATTATTTGTTGGTAATTTCACTTTTTTCTTTTTTCTAAGAGCATTTATAACATGTGTCTCGAAATCATCAATCGGCAAAGATCTATTCACTTCTGAATATGGTTATTGTCACACCAATCTATGTAGTTCAACTCATATCTATCCAATATCAAGATAACATCATGAAGACCATACTATTTACAATATAAACATGCAATGTCTTCTTTGAATCAAAGCAAGATCTTCAAATAATAAATAGATGATTAAACTAACAATCTAGAAGCATAACGTGATCATAATATGTCTATCCTTAGAATGGCCCTGCCAAAAGGACATCTTTGGAATTCTGTTAAATCCCTACTGGACCGATCAGGATACAACATCATCATTAGAGGTGAGCGCTCATATAGAGCTGAATCGAGAGACCAAGAGTTAGAACTGAGGATTCATCGTGCTCAAAACATCAGTCTCTTGGTTGAACAAGGCAGATATGATCTTGGCATCACTGGTCTCGACTGGGTTCTTGAGCCAAAAGCTGACGTTGAAGAATTAACAGATCTTAAAATTGGAAAAGTCAATGTCATAGCAGCAGTTCCACAACGACACGGACTTGACGAAAATCTTGGTTCTAAAGTTTTTTCAAAATTCGAAGAGATAATACAAAAGGAAAAGAAAGAAAAGATTGTCGTTGCTTCAGAATACGAGAATCTTACCAGAAATCTGTTTACCACACATTTACCAAAATTGCCATATAGGTTCATACGCTCGTACGGTGCAACAGAGACCTTTATTGAAGTTGCAGACCTAATAGTCGATTGCACTGAAACCGGGGCTACTTTAAAAGAAAACGGCTGGGCAATTATTCATAAACTGTTCGAATCAACAGCCCGAGTGATCGTTAATAAAAATAGTATAAAGGATTCTTGGAAGAAAGAGAAAATAGAAGGCTTGTGTTCACTCATCCAAGGAGCTAGAGATGGCAAGAGTCTTCGACTTCTGAAAATGAATGTTACTGAAGATTCTATGAATAGAGTAATGAATGCCCTTCCCTCTATGAAAAGCCCAACCATCTCTAAGCTTTATGATGGACCTAAGGGCGGATATGCTGTTGAGGTTGCTATACCCGAAGACCAGATTGTTAATCTGATTCCAAGACTGAAACGTGCTGGTGCCACTGACATTCTTGAACTGCAAATAGAGAAAGTAGTACGTTAGAATTAACTGTTATCCAAATCTACTATTAACTAATCCAATTCAGAAACAGATATAGAAACATTGATCACGGGTGGATTATTAATTGCATTATGCACTGTACAATGTTTAACCATTCTAACGATACCTTGTTTCAACTCAGGGTCAATATTATTTTTGAACAGAATTTTTACTTGAAGCTCACCAACTCTTGAGGGGTTCTTCACCATATTCCATTCCAAAACAATGTTCATGCCTTCCATAGGAATTTTATGTCGATCACAGAACATTTTCGCGTAGACACCCATGCAGCATCCTATCGATGAGATGAACATCTCGACCGGAGTCATCCCCGTATCTTGCCCATCTTCTTCCGTAGGCTGGTCAGATATTATCTCATGATTCCTACATTTCGAACTGAATCGCCAGCCTTCTAAGTACGATATCGCCATCTTCATTTTCAAATCACAATCTCATACTGGATTTGGAATAATGTTTAAAACATTGTTTCAGAACTAAATTTAGACAATTTAACTATTTCAAATTGAAGGCACAAGCTATCCATGATTGATGATTTATCCATATTTAAAAAACTTCAAAATAGAAAAAATATAAAGAGGGAGAAAATCTAGTTAGATTAGGTGACTGTAATGAGCTATTATGATCCATTCTATTGGAGAAAGAATCGCTGGCCTTACCAACAGCTTAGATTTCCGAAAATCTATAGAATAGATGATCCACTTCAACAGCTTGGCGTGAACAGATATCAAAAACCTATTTTGACTTCATCCGCCTATTATGGATCCTTTAAGCCTAAATCATTATATTATTGCACAACTTATGGGGCACCAATAATTTGGAGGTAAATTTCAAATGGCTTCATATCTAAAGCTAGTAGAGATCGATGGAGAATCGTACATTCAGGAACAAATAGTTTTCGACCCTGAATAAGTCTGTTCCCCATTGGCATGCTTATTGGCTGAACATAACGTAAGACATTTATTTAAATTCATGTTTGAGTAAAATCGGGGTCCCGCGGATCCCGCGGTAAGATGTCGGTTAGCATCCCGTAAGCTCAGCTTGGTAGAGCTTCCGATCACGTCAATAACGTGAGGAGATGCTGTAGAGCTGTACCCATGGTGCGGCCATCTAGCCTATCAGGCTAACAATGGATACCGGAGCGTCGCTGGAGAGCAAGTGCTCGGCGAATTCAAAATAGGTTTTTGCCTATGAAACTCCGGCCCGCGGGACCACTACATATCTTAAAATCCACCTTTCTTAGGAAACATCCTGAGAATGCCGTCTATCAACAAGAATCGTAAATCCCTTACTTCCAGATATTATTGAAATCTTAATCAGTTTTGATGAATCTTGGTAAGTTTCACCAACTTGGAATGTAGCATCTGTCAAATCTAATGTGGATGGGTTG
The DNA here is from genome assembly GCA_049676905.1 of Bathyarchaeia archaeon. Lineage (GTDB taxonomy): Archaea > Thermoproteota > Bathyarchaeia > 40CM-2-53-6 > RBG-13-38-9 > RBG-13-38-9. The sequence continues at coordinate 7,508 of JBAUBP010000314.1, read as the reverse complement.
GCATCGATAACTCTAACCATACCAGATTGTGGTGGTAGCTTTTCATTCACTAATGTTATGATTACTCCTGACTCAGGAAGATACTTGTCAAACCCAGATTTTTGTCGAACTTCCACCAAATAGTATCGACCATTTGATGATGGAAGAATTATTGCTTGAATTTTGTCTGACTTATCCTCTAAAGGCCATATCGTAACATTTTCTATAGAGCCAGGATATATCATTCTGGTCTTCACTGGCCATCCCAGCAGAAGTTTGCTCCATGCACCTGGATGTGATGGACTAGATCCACCTGGAGATTTACCGTTCTTAAAACCTCCATCCATTACATCGTACATATCCAAATGCTTCTTTTTCAATCCTTTAGCTGGATACAGATCAGGTAATCAGAGACTATGCATAAATTCATGAGCGTAGACTCCCAAAGTATTCTTACCTTCAGCTTGATCTTCAGGGACAACAATTACTTTCGTTAAAATCAGTCCATCTGCATAAACTGGCGGCCTGCAAATATAATATGCAGACCATAGATCACTTAATTTTCCAGAAGTCTCTTGGCCATAACCAGCATGGACAATCACTACGTGCTTATATTTTTTGAAATTAATCGAATCATCGACCGCATGTACGGCATCACAAAAGAGTCTCCGTGATTCAACATCAACGCCTAAAGCAAAGTCACGGCCATAAAAGGAGAGTTCGTATGGAAGTTCAATCCAGTTAGTAATATCACCAGTAATCCATGTTTTATTATAAGATGTTTCTGTGACATATTTATTGAGATTTCCAAAGATAGCTTTTGAAATTTCTTTCTTGCTCTTCTCGTGTTGAAGGTTCTTGAACTCCACTAGTAAGACAATGATTGATTGTTCACCCATAGTCTGACTAGAATCATCATTTGAAGTTGCGAGAACGGCAGGGATAATATTTGGAATGATTAGGGGAAATTGTATTAATAAAATAGATAATAGCATTCCAGTTTTCAAGACTTTTGACAATTTTTTCCCCTGAAAGTTTTGTATTTTTCCTATTGTTAGGAAAGGGTATGCTGTCGTGGTTAAGCGCTTGAAATTAGTTAACTTAAGTTGTTTTCATTAATTCGATTAATGTTAGCGATACAATTTCTTAGACTTAGAATCACTCAACATCGCAAAAATGGCACTTCAACTATGAAATTGCTAGAATTAACGAAAACCAATTCGAATATTTGAAAATCTCTTTAATAAAAAAAATGCAATCATAATTTATTATTTACTTGTTTTTAACTCTAGAAGACAAACCTCTGCATGACCTTTTACCTTTACTTTTCTATAAATTTTTTCTACGAGACCTTTTTCATTGATTAGAAAAGTACTTCGCTCAGTACCCATAAACTTCTTACCATAGAGGCTCTTCTCTTTCCAAACGTAATATAATTTTTGAACTTTCGCTTTTGGATCACTCAAAAGTGTAAATTGTTTTTCCTTAAATTTTCGATGAGATTCCATGCTGTCCTTGCTAATCCCTAATATTACAGTATTTATATTCCCAAATTTTCTATTTAGATTTTGAAATTCGATTGCCTCTTGAGTGCAACCTGGAGTTCCATCTTTTGGGTAGAAATATAGTACTATATTCTTTCCTCGGAAATAACTCAGAGAGATCTTCTTACCATCATCTGAATCTAAAGTAAAATCAGGGGCCTTTTCACCTTGTTTAATCATATTACTCTACTACCGGAAAACAATACTTATCTAACTTAATTTACCTGCTGTAAAAGATATTCGAATCTCATACAAGTATCTAGTTTTCTATATTGATGAAAAGACTGTGTCTTCGTTATGGGAAATCAATCCAACGAGGAACACCAAAAACGATCAAATCTCTACCTATTTGTACATATTTTGCATTTTGTAAAGAAATCAGTTTATCCATTTTAATAGGAACTTGTTCTAATGGACGAACCCCTCTACCAATTATTGTTGGAGCCACAGTCGAGACAACAAAGTCAGCTAACTCATCTACCATGAAACTGGAAAATATTTCCGCTCCACCTTCAACCATTACACTTCCAATATTTTCATTTACTAACTTCGAAATCAATCTGTGCAAATCTATATTGTTATTTTTAACAGGTAAACGAAATACTTTTGCTCCCAAATCTTCTAAAATTTTCTGTTTTTTTACATCAGAATCTTTTCCAGAAATTATCCAAGGAGAATTTGTTTCTTTAAGCAATTTTGCATTAGGTGGAAATTTCAAATTTGTATCCAATATTATAGGTTGAGGATTTTTCCCTTGAACCTTACGAACAGTCAGTTGCGGATCGTCTGTTAAAACAGTTCCAATTCCTACTAAGATTGCATCATGTATTGAACGAATTTGATGTGTTAGTATCATTGATTCTTCGTCGCTCAGCACCATGCTTTTGTTCTTATCTTTGGAAATACATCCATCGAGACTTTGCGCGTAACTCAAAGTTATGAAAGGTCTAGTTTTGTATCTGTGATTTCTGATCTTGCGAACAATGTATCTTAATATCATTTCACGTTCTGGAGAACTTGAAGATAGCCCATTAAAATCGATTTTATGATTCATTCTTGAGATTTTTGTTTTTATGTAGAGAGCGTTCTCTGGTGTCAGCCTTGGCAGTATTGGTATTCCGGAACTTATCACTATACCTGAATCAGTTAATGGTTTGAATTTACCTGGATTATTTGAGATCAGTTTTATAGATTTTACGCCTAGATCTTTCAATATAGAAGCAGCGATGGTAAAATCTCTCTCGTCTGGTTTGTGTCCTAGTGCGATATTTGCATCTATCGTATCATATCCCTTGTCTTGAAGATTATATGCCTGTAATTTTTTAGCAAGTCCTATTCCTCTTCCTTCTTGTCTTAAATATACGATAATACCTAGAGAATCATCGGAGATCATTTGAATTGATTGTTTCAATTGCTCTCCACAATCGCATCTTTGGGAGTTAAAAGCTTCTCCTGTCAAGCATTCCGAGTGGATTCTTACTAGGACGTTTTGCTTTCCACGAACATCACCCATTACGAGAGCTAAATGTTCCATGTTATCAAAGTCTTGGTAAAGATAAACGTAGAATTCTCGTCCAGAAACTGGAATTCTGGCTTTTAATCTATGAAGGGTTAATGAGGCCGTTTGAGACTTAGCGTGTGCTTTATGATCATTTGAACGTAATCTTTGGAATTCATTCTCCTTATGGGTGCCTTTATTCTTCATTAATTCATTCCCAACTTTGTAACTGTAATTGCATTATTCAGCATGTATTTCGTATCGACCTTTCACTCAGGACAAGCACAGATGCTCCTTAAAAATCCTAAGATATTTGTCAAATCGCAAACGCTACTACTTTCTTGATTTGAATGGGCGTTTAAGTTTTCAACATAATAGGATAAACCTTAATTTCCAATCTTCCTTGTTATCAAATCACAGTTGGATTTCTTTTGACAAAAAAAATTGAGCACACTCACCCTTGCATTCCAAATTCGGTCCTTGAAGTTAGACAAGAAATGCTCAGAGACATTGGTTTCGAAAATATTCAAGAAATTTTGAATATCATCCCTAAAAAACTTAGACTCGATAGATCTCTTAATCTTCCAGATCCTTTACCTTCTGAATTTGACCTTAAGAAACATGTATCAGAAATTCTATTAAAAAATAAGTCTTGTACTGAGTATCTAAATTTCCTTGGCGCTGGCTGTTGGCAACATTATGTACCTGCCGTAGTAGACGAAATAGCTCATCGGAGTGAATTTGTTACAGCTTACGCTGGAAATACATATTCAGATCTGGGTAAGTGGCAGACATTCTTTGAATTTCAAAGTATGATGGGGGAGCTACTTGAAATGGATGCTGTAAGTCTCCCAACTTTTGATTGGGGAACGGCGGCAAGTTTCGCCATTCGAATGGCTTCAAGAATGAATATTAAGAAAGAAGTGTTGATTCCAAAAATAATTAGTCCCGAAAGATTGTCAATAATAAAGAATTTTTGTGAGACTGGATCCTTGTCAGGTAATATTGACATTAAATTAATAGATTATGATCCTGAGACTGGCCTTATTGATCTTCAAGATCTTGAAAACAAACTATCATCCAATACATCATCAGTCTACATTGAAAATCCATCGTATCTAGGTACTATTGAATCTCAGGGAGATGAAATCGCTAGGTTAACTCATAATAATGGTGCAGAACTTATTGTTGGAATTGACCCTATCTCGCTTGGTTTGTTAACTCCTCCGATCAATTACGGTGGCGATATTGTATGTGGAGAGATTCAACCTCTCGGAATACATATGAACTATGGTGGTGGGGTAGGCGGATTCATAGCAACCAGAGATGAGCCTCGATATATAGCAGAATACCCCACGCATCTAGTCAGCATAACAGATACCATTGATGGCGGATTTGGTTTTGGTTATTGTACTCATGATAGAACTCTTTATGCAGTAAGAGAAGAAGGTAAAGATTTCACAGGTACAACTGTTGGACTTTGGACAATAGCTGCAGCTGTATACATGGCATTATTGGGGCCAAATGGTATCAAGGAGATTGGTCATACAATTATAAAGAGGTCTCATTATGCTGAAAAAATATTAAGTGAGATCAATGGGATTGAGACTTTATTTTCTCCCTATTTCTTCAAAGAATTTGTTGTGAATTTTGATAGTTCTGGAAAAACTGTGAATGATGTAAATAAATTCCTATTGGATCATAAGATCTTTGGTGGAAAAGAAATTGTCAAAGATTTTCCAGAGCTCGGTCAAAGCTCTCTTTATTGCGTGACCGAGATTCACAACCAAGAAGACATAACTCGACTCGCAGAAACGCTCAACCAGGCAATCAAATGAAGAGAGGGAATTCCTAATGAGGAAATATCATGCTCCTGTGTGGAATGAACCAATCATAATGGAGATGGGACATAAAGGGGAGAGGGGTATTGCAATACCATTTATCGAGGAGGATATTCAGAAGATTACTAAAGATGCCGAATTTTATATTCCTAATAAAATGATCAGGAAATCACCTCCTAACATTCCTGAAATATCTCAGCCACATATCTTGAGACACTATCTACGTTTATCGCAGCAGACTCTTGGCATGGCTCTCAATATCGATTTGGGAATGGGCACTTGCACAATGAAACACAGTCCATTGATAAATGAAGAACTAGTAAGGTCTCCTTACTTCGCAGATATACATCCATTACAAGATGAAAATACAACACAAGGAATTTTAGAAATAATTTACAAATTCAGTAGATATATCTGTGAAATTTCTGGCATGGATGAGTTCACATTCCAGCCTGGAGGTGGCGCACTTGGAATTTTCACAAATGCATGTCTAATTAGAAAATATCATGAAATAAATAATGATCTACCAGAAAGAAATGAAATAATTACAACACTTTTTTCACATCCAGCCGATGCAGCATGTCCAGCCACCGCAGGATTCAAGATTATTACCCTATATCCAAATTCTGAGACAGGGCTTCCTGATATTGAAGCACTAAAAGCTGCAGTTTCCAAGCATACTGCAGGACTTATGATAACTAACCCTGAAGATACTGGAATCTTTAATCCGATGATCGATGAATTTGTGAAAATAATTCATGAAGCTGGTGGACTTTGCGCATATGATCAAGCCAATTCAAATGCCCTATTCGGCATCACAAGAGCGAGAGAAGCGGGATTTGACATGTGCCATTTCAATATCCATAAAGCATTCTCGTCGCCACATGGATGCATGGGTCCTGCATGTGGTGCAGTAGGAGTGAGAAAGGAACTTACAGAATTCCTTCCAGTACCAATAGTCACATTTGATGGGTCAAAATATCATCTGGATAATGATCGTCCAAATAGTATAGGCAAAATGAGAGAATTCATGGGCAATATCGAGACCATACTCAGAGCATATTCTTGGATAATGAGCATGGGACCTGACGGATTAAGAACAGTGGCTGAAACCTCGATCATCAATATCAACTATCTCATAAAGAAACTTACAAAAATCCGTGGAGTTACTTTGGCTTATCCTAAACAGAATATCAGACTCGATCAGGCGAGATTTAGCCTCAAAGAATTGAAAGATGAAACAAGTGTTGGAACAGATGATGTTGCTCGGAGAATAGTTGATTTTGGTGTTCAGGAATATTTTACAAGTCATCATCCATGGGTCGTTCAAGAACCTTTTCTACCTGAACCATGTGAAACCTATTCGAAAGAGGATATAGACTATTGGGCTGAAATTATAAGATACATATGTGAAGAAGCACGAGCGAATCCCGAAACAGTGAAAACAGCGCCTCATAATCAGACTATTAAGAAGATTAACACCAAAGCTTTGAATGATCCTAATCAATGGGCTTTAACATGGAGAGCATATATCAAGAAAAAAGGGAAGAAGTAAACAAGAGCATCTGTCCCCATGAAGAAGAAACTAGGTTTAATCGTAAATCCCATTGCTGGAATGGGCGGCTCCGTTGGTCTAAAGGGAACTGATGGTAAAAAAACCCTATCACAAGCTAAGCAACTAGGCGCAATTCCAAGAGCTCACATCAGAACGACTGAGGCACTTAAAGAACTATCATCAATCAAGAATTCAATAGATCTCTACACTTATCCTCATGAAATGGGTGAAGAACAGGCTAAGGTGTGTAGTTATACACCAAAAATACTTGGCTCAATTAGTAAAGGCAAGACCACATCCCTAGATACTAAAAATGCTGCCAAAGATATGTTGAATCATAAAGTAGATCTCATACTCTTCGTAGGTGGTGATGGAACTGCCAGAGATATTTACGAAGTTGTTGGCGATAAGATACCCGTACTTGGCGTTCCTGCTGGTGTGAAAATACATTCTAGCTCATTTGCAATTAATCCGAGGGCAGCTGGATCTCTTGCTGCCAAATTTCTTCAAGGATTAATTGAACTTCGAGAGGCTGAAGTAATGGATATTGATGAGGAAGCTTTCCGACAAAATGTTCTATCAGCTAAACTTTATGGCTACTTGAAAGTTCCTCATGAAGAACAAATGGTTCAGAATGTGAAGATCGGTAGTATGCCCTCTCAACGTGAAACAATCGAATCGATTGCTTGGGAAATAATCAGCAATATGAAAGAAGACTACTATATTATTGGACCTGGAACAACAACGAAATCCATATTGAGAAAACTAAATCTGGAATATTCTCTTCTTGGTGTCGATATAGTCTATCAAAAAAAGTTAATTGCTTCTGATATAAATGAAAATCAAATATTGAAAATAATTGATGGAAAAAAAGCTAAGATAGTTGTTACAGTGATTGGCGGTCAAGGATATTTATTCGGTAGAGGAAATCAGCAAATAAGTTCTAAGGTAATCGAGAAGGTTGGTAAGGATAATATTATTATTGTTGCGTCTGAGGACAAGATTATTTCTCTTAAAGGAAATCCGTTATTGGTGGATACCAATGATGAAGAAATTAATAAAATGCTGAAAGGATATTTTCGAGTAACAAC
>JBAUBP010000313.1:0-10461 GCA_049676905.1 Bathyarchaeia archaeon | reverse complement strand
GCCTAGCTTTATTGACACTTTATTCTTTTCGTCGCCGTAAAAAAAGCATAATGTCTAGAACAATGATAGTAGATGAATATGATAAATATCATACTTATGGTCCTCTCTATTACATATTATCAATAATGATACTTCTAATCATAGCTTGGAATATTCGTCATATCGCTATGGCTGCTGTGATGATAATGGCATGGGGAGATGGTGCTGCATCAGTTCTGGGTCCTCGATTCAAGAGGAGACATTTCTATCCAAATTCCAGTAAGAGCCTCGAGGGATCTATTGCAATGTTCATCTTCGCTATGTTGGGTGCCTCTTTGGCTATGATAATTGCTCTGCAATCTGGCTTGATAGTTTCATCAATTACAATATTATTGATTATTTCCTTTATGGGAGCATTAATTGGAACGATTTCAGAAGGCTTCTCTATAGGTCCTCTAAAACCATTTGATAACTTCACTGTCCCAATCTCGGCAGCAGCGGTCATGTATATTTTTTCATCTTTAATGTAAATCAGATATTGAATTGTGAGTATAGATAATAGAAAAAGGGAAAGTTTGGGTCTTTTAGGGCGTACTATTATTCAGATTTTATTCATTCTTTTTCTGATCTTTAATTCGTTTTCTTCTTTGAAGATAATATGCTGGTATACCAATTATTACTATCAAAGGTAAAATTGCGGTTATCAATATTATTAATCCGCTAATTACTGCGAATAGACCTCTTATAGCTGTTTCAAATGTTTCACCCCAGTCCATACCTGGAGGTGTAAATGGTGATGGTGGTTCTCTCAAACTGACTTTAATCATTGACATGGTAACGTTGCGTTCAAGATAATTCAGCTGACCTTGTAAGCTATCAATTTCTCCTCTGATGCGAGCTAGCCCCTGTTCGACTTTCAAAATCTCCTCAATAGTAGCTGTCCTGTTTAATAGATCTGTTAGACTTTGTTCCAATATCTCAAGATTTTTCAATCTAGCCTTGAGATCTATATATTGTTCAGTGACATCTTCGCTGGTTGTTCTTTCATCTAGGATCTTTCCATAGGTTAAAATGTCATCTATCGTAGAACGGAACCTATTCTGTGGAATTCTTATAGTGATATCAGCTAGAGCTTGATTTCCGATCATTGATCGAGAAGTCCCAGCAACATATCCATTGTATCCTTCTGCTAATGATCTAATCCTATTCAGTGTTCCATCTATATCATCTGTTTCTAAAGATATGTATCCATTGTAAATTATCATCCTATCTTGGACAGTTACATAGTCTATACTCTCTGAAGCCGGAATTGGAGCAGGTGCTTCTGATATGATTCTTGGTCCTGATGCTGTATCTCCTCTATGTGTTACTACTGGACTATAACTTATCAGAAAAGACCCAACGAAAAATACTGCTACAAATACAATGGCGATAGCAGCAATCGAGAGTATCAATTTATTTCTGAGCATTTTCATCTCTTAATAGTAACTGGAAATCAGCGATAAAGAGTTAGAGTTTGGAACATGTTGTTCAGATACTAGAACAATAAGAAAAATGAATATGATTTCTGGACAGCTTTAATCAATTAAATTAGTTAAATCTAACTCGTTAGAATAGTTCGAGTTAAACGCCTTAGAATTGTTATTCCTGCATAGAAGCAAGAGAATTGAAATGCTAAATAGAAAGGCCCTATTAACAGATCTGGGTTCATATTATCACCTAATTCTGACACAAAACAGCTACAACTATGTAATCTCTATGCTACATATATGTAAGTTTTTTCATTAGAATCTATTAGCTAGCTAACTTTTGGAAGCATTATCTCACAATAAATGTTTACACTATAAAGTCATACAGAAGTTTAGAACGTGAAAACACGAAATAGCTTAAGATTTCCAGATTTATTGTCTTTCAGCTATCATTCTAGAAAAATATCTGAACGCTAATTCTTTCCAGATTACGAGCCAAATGAGAACCATAACAGATGCAATACTAGCCACTACAATGCTCTCAAAGAATCTCCCGATTGTCTCAGAAAGAGTAAGAATGAGTAGTGGTAAGGATGCGAAAATCACTACTAATCCTATTAACATAGTGAGCCAAACAAAGAATATTATGAGAATCAAGCCAAATATTGTTCGCAACATCTAACACCAAATTATCAGTAACTGTGTAAAAACAGCTAAAATCGCCGATACTGCCGAAAGAATGAACATGCGACGAGTTACTTCAAATTCCTTCAAAGGTCTTTGCGCCAAGATCATTCGAGCTAATGTGATTGGTGCTTTACTATCTTTATTAACGTCAAGCCTTCCATCTTCCAGAACTCTGATAGGTCTGTTCGATATCTCTTTTCTTTCATATAATCTTCCAACAGTTGCCAATCCATAGAATGCATTCATTATATGAGGCATCATAGCCGTAATAGCTGCTACTTCTATCCTACCATAAATAGCTAAGACTCCTATTGATGCTCCAATGAATAGACTACCTACGTCACCCGCGAAGATTTTTGCTGGATATTTGTTAAAGATATGAAATGCAAGTAAGCTTCCCAAGAGGCCAGCAGCTAATGCAGCCGCATCTACTCGACCCATTATAAGCATACAAATTATCATTCCAAGAATAGCTATCGAACATGTTCCTGTCATCGAGCCATTGAATACATCAAGCATGTTGACAGAATTTGCTGTGACTGCTAGCGCGATAGGAATAAGAAGAGGATAAATTATGGTGAGTCTTGTCACCCCTATAAAAGGAAATTCAGGATAGGGATTGTAAACAGCAAGAAATATGATCGGTAACGCACCTAAGGCTACTAAGGCCGGTTTTAATCTGGGTCCTATCTTGGTAATTCTGTCAAGGATACCTACAATAGCAGCTATAAGCGTAGAAGATACGAACGCTAAAATCCACATATTCTGTTCTGGATAGAAAAGACTGAAAATTATTGCTGAGACTGTAACTCCTAAAACGATAGTTATGCCACACAATTCTGGAATTTTTGGTCTATCTAACTTATGCACATCAATTCCGATTATTCCATGTTTAAACATGAATTTTGATACTGATGGTATAAGTAGAAGAGTGGTAATGAAGCCAATTAATATCGTTATTGCCATTGGAAGTATTGTTTCAAGCAAGTCATTTTCGCCGAATATTCTTTATGATTCTGGTGATGAGTTTTTTGTATCTTAATGCTAGGGCTTCTACTTTCTCTTGAGTTTCTGCTTCTGCGAAAATTCGATATAGTGGTTCTGTTCCGCTTGGTCTTACAAGTATCCAGCTTCCGTCCTTTTGCCAGATTTTCAAGCCGTCAGTAGTTTCTATCTTTGCGGCCTTAACATTTGATTCAAGTTTTTTTAGAATCTTTGATTTTAGACTTGCCGGGCAAGGAACCTTATCTTTGATATTGAAGTATTTTGGAAGTTTTTCTATGAGTTGTGATAGTTTCTCTCCAGAAAATGCTATTATTTCGAGCATTAATGCAGTCGCCATCGCACCATCTCTGACTGGGATGTGAGGCCCATAAAATATTCCACCATTCTCTTCTCCACCAAGTTTTGCATTTTTATTGATCATAGTTCTAGAAACATAAGGTGAGCCCACGGGAGTCCAGATAACCTTTCCACCATTTCTTGAGGCAATTATCTCTATCATCTGCGATGAACTAACTGGCGTCACAATTTCTTCTCCCGGATTATTTCTCAGAAAATGTTCAACTATTAGCGCGAAGCTTTTGTCTCCCCAGTGAATCTGTCCCTTCTCATCAACGAATATTGCCCTGTCCGCATCTCCATCATGAGCCACACCAAGATCAGCTTGACTTACCTTGACAGCTTTGCATAAAGATTCAAGATTTGCTGGTCTAGGTTCTGGTAGTCTTCCAGGAAAATTGCCATCAATATTTGCGTTGATTGTTATGATTTCGCATCCTAATTCTCTGCATAAGTATGGTGTAACTAATGATCCTACTCCATTGCCTGGATCAACAACTATCTTGAGCTTTGATTTACTGATTTTTTCTTCATCGACCTTCTGTCTTATTGCTTCTCTATATGTATCAAGGCCGTCCTGAATAGATAATTTTTCTCCTAAATGATTCCAATCTTTTCTTTCATATTTTTTCTTGGAGTAAATATTTTCTATTATAAGTTCGTCCTTAGGAGATATCTCGACTCCGTCTTTATCAATTACTTTTATTCCATTATATTCTGGAGGATTGTGACTCGCTGTTACCATAACACCTCCATTAAGATCTTGTGTTTTTGTTAGAAACTGTATTGCAGGTGTCGGAGCCATACCTGCTTGATATACTTTGCAACCAGCATTTACTAATCCAGATGCAACAATGTCTGCAAGCATTGGACTGCTTGTTCTGCCATCCCAACCCAAAAGTATCTTTGAGCTGTCTATCGTTTGACCGAAAAATGTTCCTATGGATTCGCTAAGGTCTAACACCATTTGGGGAGTCAAATCTTTATTGAGAATTCCTCTCACACCGTTTGTACCAAAGAGTTTTCTTGCTGATTTTGCTTTCAAACGATGACTCCCTCATTGTCTATACTTGATTTAATCTCTTTATGAGGACATATCTGTATGTTATTTTTGAGTGCGACATTATCGCTGATATAAACATGGTCACCTATAACACAATCTTTCTGGATCCTAACTCGATTGCCGATAACAACTCCTTCTCCGATGACAGCTCCTCTGACATTTGAATTTCTTCCGATTATAACATGATCAAATAATATTGAGTTTGATATTTTACTCTGTTCACCTATTACAACATGTTTTCCAATTGAGACATTTGGACCGATAATTGCATTCGGCTTGATTATAGAGTTTGAGCCTAAGCTTAGAGGAGGAATTAAATCTGAACTTTCATTAATTTTGGTGTCCTTGAATATCATTGGTTTGCGTTTGGATATTCTAGATAAAATTGTTGAGTTGGCTTTTCTATATTCGTTGAATCTACCAATATCAAACCATTCACCTCTATACTTATGACCGAAAAGCTTTCCAGATGATGCTATTTTTGGAAAAACATCTCTTTCGATGCTGATCTTTTTATTCGGAACTATGTAGTCAAATGTTTTAGTATTCATAATGTAGACACCCGCATTGATCCACTTACTTGGTGTGTTTTCTAAAGAGGGCTTCTCAACGAAGTTCAAGATCCTCGTTGATTTTTCGAGTTCAACAACTCCAAAATGTGTTGGGTCTTTGACTTTATGAAGCATTATGGTAGTTATCGCTTTGTTTGAAACGTGTTTGTTAAGGATCTCTCTGATAGGGGGAAAGGAGATTATGTCACCATTGAAGACGATAAAATCTTCATTTTTTTTGAAGAATTTTTCTGCTTTCTTTATCGCTCCACCCGTTCCAAGTGGTTCATACTCTAACGAGTAAGATAGTTTTACTCCGTCAAATTTTCTACCAAGATGCTTTCTAATAGCATCTGACATATGGTTGGTAGCTAGAATTGCCATATTAACTCCATTTTCAGATAGGCCTGAAAGTATCCATTCGATCATGGTTCTTCCTGCAATTGGGAACAAAAGCTTGGGACGGGAACAGGATAGAGGCCTTAGGCGAGTCCCGAAACCGCCTGCAAGAATCAATCCTTTAATTTGACTCAACTCCTAGGTATCGAATCTATGATGAAATATCTAGACATGCATCCTTTGGTTCCATGAGATATTATTTTCTATATAAAATCAGAAATGATAGGATTAGTCTTGAGGGGAGTCTACGTTCTTTTAATCTCTGTGGAAGATGGAGTTCAGATGGAAGTTGGAGCTCTGGGACTATTAAGTTTAGGACCTGGCATGTATGCATATGTTGGGTCAGCACTCGGATCATACTCGTCTTCAATTGAGGGTAGACTCTCTAGACATTATAGTGATCATAAAAAAATGCACTGGCACATTGATTATATTCTTAAAGATCCAAAAGTTAAGCTCAAGGCAGCCATATTTTCTGAATCCCGAAAGGGTCAAGAATGCAATCTAGTATAAAAAAATTTGTAATTATGAATTTGCCTTTGTTGGAACGAAAGATTTTGGTTCTTCTGATTGTTCTTGTGTTTCGCATCTTATATTGTTGAATCTAAGAGAGAATATTGCTGAACGACATTTATGGAATAAATTCATCGAGTTGGGTCTGAAACCACAAATGTGGAAAATTAAAAGCTAGAGTGTTTTAGCTTCTTCCCAACGTTTTTGGAAGGCGTCCTTAAATATTCTTATCAAACCTACGTTCTCCGTGTAGTGTGGCCTATAATATATAGGGCGTTCAACATCGGTCTTTCTTGTAGCCCATATTAGGAAAACAAGTGTTCTATCATCAATCAATGTTCCTCTAACAGGATACCACTCTTCAGCGCAGTGACGTACCTCCACATTTAGCTCTTTCAATTCTTTTGCTCTTTTGACGGTGTACTTGTCCTTGACTAACATCAGTATTCTTGTTTTGACTCCTCGGTCAATTGCCTCACTCATTTGTCCACTGATGTTTTCATACCAGTCAAATTTTTCTGCAAAAATGTAGATGTAATTTTTTGCGTCTGATATTATTTTTACGGTATGTTCCTCCATTGATTCGAGATCTCTCACTGGAAGAATTATATCCTCGGGTCTAAGACCTGTTCTTTTTTCCCAATACGAGGGATCCAAAGAAAGCTCAAGTTCTTGAATTGTTTCTTTTATCTGTTTCAGCTCAGAGTCAAGGTTAAGAGTTGTTTCGTGTAGTATATTTGATAGGAAATCTCGTGGTGCGTTGGCCTCAATCCTATTGCTCTTCACAGATATACACTCTTTATCAACCATATTCTTAATGGCAACTTCCACTTCTTGAGGTGACGGTCCAGAGTTTGTGATTACTTTGTCTATAGATTCACCGTTTGGCTTTTCTAGAAGATTCAGATAGATTGAGCATTCAAGCTCCGACATTCCAAGACGACGTAGTAGTTCACGGTCCTTTGTGGAACCATGGATATTGGAATCTTTTATGTTATGCATGGATCCACACCATTTCCTGACTATATTTGACTTTTATCCATATATTGTCAGTAATGTCTAGATAAGTTTCTGAATATTGTCTTCGATTGTCTTCCTTGGGACAACCCCAACGAGATTCTCTATGAGTTCTCCTTCTTTGATGAATAACAATGTTGGAATACTCATTATTCCGAATTTCTGTGCAACTCTTGGACTCTCATCTACATTGACTTTGCCAAATATCACTTTTCCCGAATATGTTTTGGCAAGATCATCTATTATTGGAGCTATGGCTCTGCATGGACCACACCATGGAGCCCAGCAATCAATGACGAGTCTCGGATAATCAACAGTAGCTTGGTCAAAATCTGAATCAGTAATCTTGATAGGTGAACCTGAGTTGTCCATGCTTGAATCGGAATTCTCACTCATTTCCTCCACTCAGCGCAAGTAGTTGGTACAACTCTAATTTAAGCACATCTCAATTTGTCACGTTGATTGTCAATAAAGTCAGGTGTGTGCTGCTTTAATCATCATCTTCTTCTTTTACCTTGTATTTTGCGGCTTTTATCAAACCTATTGGTCCCGTCATCATCATATCTCCTCCAGGAGCTGCAAAATGTGCTTCAATGTTAGTCTTCTTTATTTTAGCTCTATTCGGTCCCGTAATAATTATGATATCGATGTCTGGTATTTTTTTAGGTGTTAGTGTATAGAATGCGCCATGACCACCATCTTCGAAGATAGAATCATTGCTAACTTCTCCTTTGATAAAATCTTTCACTAATGATTCAATCTTAGGTGGTGTCATGAGACTTGTGTGATGTTCTAAAAGAGCGAGTACATTTCCTTCTGATATTATTGATGCTGTGAAATGTTCATTTCCGATATTAGTTGATAAGATTGTGGTTACATTACTTACCATCTGATCTTCCAGACATCCCAAGATAGCTGCCATAGAAGTATCCATTACTATGGTTTTAGCTTCTGGAATTTGAGAATTAGATGATCTTATCGCTGAAGTCATTCTTATGAAATGATTGGGTAATTCATCTTCTTCATAGGCAAGGCTCTCCAGTTTTGGATAATATTTTAATCTTCTTTTAATTTGATTTAATCTGAATTTTCTATTACTAATTTCATTTTTTGGTGTTCCATGATCCTGAACAGCTATAGCTACAATATCTATGTTTGAGAGATCCTCTTCGAATTCATTTAAGAATTTTTGAATTATGTTTATGTTTATTTCTCTTGTTTCAAGAGTCTCGCCGGAAAAATCTATCGGAGGTTTTTCTTCATCTATTATTTGAAAGCCTTGAGTTTCAACTTCTTCGAGTCTGTTTCTGATAGAATATGCTACGTTTTTTGTAAGAATGACTTTTAATCCTTCGTCGAGATGGTTTTTGAGAGCCTCAGAGAAAGTTCCTCCACCAATGGTCTCGCCCTTTATGAAAAGATTTGATCGAAGTTTTGTGAAACATTTGATCTTTTTTGAATAGACCGTAGCTGGACTGGGAAGCACGATCTTTATACAGTTTTCCAGCTCTTTTTGATCATCATAAAGTAGAATGTCTTCTGTTCCCGCACCAATATCCAAGGCTAATATTCTCAATACATTATTTACCTCTCGATAATGGTACTGAATAATATCGTATAGATATTAGGTTCTCTCAACTAGTGTAGACACAAATCTTGTCTTGAAAGGTTAATATTATTCATTATTCTAGAACTATCAATAATGTTAGGTGGGAATAGAGTATGAAGAATGATGTGCAGCCTGCAGAGAAATTGAAGCGAGAAATCGCTAGATCATATGACTCAAATCCTAAAGGTTGGAATGTCTTTGTCGGCCGAGATAACCGAAAATTCAGTCAAGCCCTGATATCCAATGGTTCCAATGTCTGGGTTTTGAAAGAAGAAATGATTAACCCATACAAGTCTGTTGGACTTGGTGTCAAATTAGTTGATCAATTAGATTCTCTGAAAAGTGCGGTGCCACAAGAATTTGGTTTACGGCCACTAAATCAGAGACAAATAAAGGGACTTATCGACTTAACTAAGAAAGAGAAATCACCTAGAGATTTCCTATTTGGAATAATGAAGTCAAAACCTGTCTCTTCAGGCAATATAACAAGTCCTTTGATTCTTCAAGGTCCTATTATGTCTACTGAGAATCCGCTAAACCTACTCTCGGACAAGCATCGAGATCTTGATCGTAAATTAAATAGTGAATTGAATAGGCTGTTATTAAGAAAATATCCTCAGACAGTATTACCTTACCTTTGATATTTCTTTGATTTTTTCTTTTTTTATCGAGGAATAGTTAAGTATCTTCGTTTAATCATCATCTTAACACGCGTTTTATTAGTTGATGTTTTATGACTTTGAAAAGTCAACAGGTAGTAATGGCAGCTCTGAATGCAACTCTATATGCAGTATTTGGTTACATGACATTTCTTGGAATATTTGCTCCAATAGTTGGTATTGTTCGTTTTTGGGGGCCAGCTGTTGTGGTTCCAGCAGTATTTGCAGCCCTTTTTGGAGGAATGGTTGGTGGTGTTGGTGCTGCGATTGGCATCTTCATAAGTGACATGATTATCCATGGAAATATGCTGTTGAGCCTTGCTGTAGGAGTTCCAGCAAATTTTGTTATGTTTTATATTATTGGGGAATTTGGACGAACTAGACCTAAAATATCAGTGGTAAACATGGGATTGATAGCGAGTTGCTTAATTATTCTTGCAATGTTCGTAATGCGATTTTTTTTGAGTTCTGAATTTACTTTTGAAGCTATTGCTATTCTGATGGGTTTCACGTTGATTAGTATTATTTTGGTCATCGCATTGGTTAAGTTCTGGGCTCGTTGGCGTTGGTTTACAGTTGCTTCAATAGTTGGAAATGCTTTGGGAAGTGCTATAGTAGGTGTAGGTGTCTGGTTGTTTAGCCATTTTTTTATTCTTCCTCTGAACTTTGGTCATAAGTTGCCGTTTACTGCAGCTGTTATCTGGTTCACGTGGACATTTACAAATCAGATGCCTTTCTTGCTTATTTTTGGACCACCAATTCTGAAGGCGTGCTATAGAGCTTTTCCCTCACTCATTGAGCCTCGTTCTTTGGATTCATAAAGCGTTATAAAATAGTCTTATTGACTTGATCTGGAAAGCGGGGGTTGCCAAGCCAGGTCAAAGAACTCGGTTGAACCGAGGTTTGAAGGCGCAGGACTGAGGTTGTGTATATTCATCTGTATTTTGATGTCATAGCAGAACTCCTGTCCCGCAGGGGTTCGAGGGTTCAAATCCCTCTCCCCGCACCATTTTACGCGTGCACGACGCTGAGAGTGTGTGATTGTTACCTGGGTTGATCAAATGTTTTAGTATTAGTTAGACCCATAGAACAATTTCAACTATCTAATAAAACTCAGAAAATAATCATGATCATATTCAACCCACGTCTCATCTATATGACCATGATCTATAGT
>JBAUBP010000312.1:0-6199 GCA_049676905.1 Bathyarchaeia archaeon | reverse complement strand
GAAAATGGTTAACGAAGCTGGTGGAATAAAAGCTGGAGACGGAAACACATACGAAGTTGAAATGATCTATTATAACGATGAAAATCTACCTGAGAATGTTGGAAGATTCTTTGAGAAACTTATTGTTGAAGATAAGGTCAATTATCTTTTTGGACCAATATATGGGCCTCTAGGAATGGCAACAGTTCCTGTTGTCATGAGATATGAGCAACTCGAATTCTATGGTACCGCCAGTTACGATCCTAATCAATGGCAAGATGAGTTCGGCGAATATGCTGTTCACGTATGCACGAATGGTAATGCATACCTTCGTTCAATGATGGATATGATCATGGACTACATAGTACCAGAACTTGATCCAGATGCAAAAAATATCGCGATAATCCATGGAGATGACATATTCCGCAATACCGCCGGTGTAGGGGGAATGGAATATGCAAAAGAAAAAGGAGTCAACGTGGTTGTTTATGAAAAATATCACACTGGTGCAACAGATCTCTCTCCAATATTGAGCAAGATCAAAGCAGCAAAACCAGATGTCTCAATACTTTTGACAGGAGGAGCTTACCCAGACGCGATACTGATAACTAAACAACTAAAGGAACTCGATATTGACCTTAAATTATTCTTCCCTGGAACCGGAACAGTAACCCACGAATGGTATGAGGCTGTCAAACCGTACGGCGATTACGTTCTAACGATAACCCAATGGGAACCTGGCGTTAAATATCCTGTCAACTATGGACCTTCACATGATGAATACGTTTCAAGATATACGCAAGAGTATGGACAAGAACCCGAATACGCTTCAGCGATTGGATATACTCAGGGATTAGCACTTCAAATGGCCATGGAAAAATGTCCTGACCCTCTCAATCCCAGGGCCTTGAGAGAAACAGTAAGAAAAGAGGTTGAATTCATCGGTTTCTATGGGCACTTCAAGACGGATGAACATGGCATTCAGATAGGACATAAAGTTGCTGTGATGCAGTGGCAGAACGGCAAAAAGTTGTGCGTATGGCCACCTCAAGTAGCAAACTCAGAATTACTCTATCCTATGCCAAAATGGTCTGAAAGATAAAGCGTTCAACTTAGGATCTATACAACTTAATCCATTTTTTTCCTTTTTTTCAAATTCAATTATTTTTCATCTGTTTTTCTCTAAATGCTTGAAATTTAAGGGAACGTTAAGCCATCACTGATTCTGGCAATGTATAAATATGGCTTTAGGAGACTACAGCCAAACATATCTGAGGTAAAATCTATTGACTGAGGAGAAGCTAAGTCGCCGTAAATATCTAAAGTATGCTGGCGCTGCAGTAGCTATTGGCGCGGTTGCAGCCGCAGGATATGGAATCTCACAATATTATCAACAACCAACTCCAACCACAACAACCACTCCAACAACGACAACACCAACAGCGACCACTCCAACAGCAGGAAAGAAAAAGGTCAAGATCGGAGGAACCAAACCTTTCGTTGGCAAGGACGCACTCGCTGGTATAAGCGAAGGTAACGCAAACAAGCTTTGGGTTAAGATGGTGAATGAGGCAGGTGGAATAAAGGCTGGAGATGGAAACACATACGAAGTTGAATTAGTTCTTTACAATGATGATCAGAAACCTGAGAATGTCCCAAGACTTTATGAGAAATTAATAACTGAAGATAAAGTCGACTTTTTATTTGGTCCTGTCTGGGGACCTTTAGGCATGGCTACGGTTCCAATAGTCGAGAAATATAAAAAATTCGAGGTCTATGGAACGTCTGCATTTGATCCAAGAGACTATAGAGACTGGAAATATATTGTTCACACCATAACCAATGGACCTGGCTATATGGCGGCAATTCTCGATATGATATGGGAACGTGTAGTACCAAATGATCCTGATGCTAAAAATATTGCAGTTACTCATGGAGACGATGCGTTTCGAATGACTGCTGGTTTTTATGGTAAAGAATATGCTGACGAGAAAGGCTTCAACGTTGTATATTATGATACTTACAATTCTGACACGACCGATCTTACTCCACTATTAACAAGAGTGAAAGCAGCTAATCCTCACCTTTACTTAAATGCTGGAGTATATGGCGACGCTCTATTGCTCATGAAACAGATGAAGGAACTTGACTTTAACGTCTCACTCATCTGGGCAGGTACAGGAACAGTTTTTCCAAAGTTCTACGAATCATTAGGTAAATATGCAGAAGGGGCAGTCACTTGCACACAATGGGAAAAAGGAATCGTTTATGATCATGATTTTGGACCAAGCCATGACGAGTTTCTTAATGCTTACGAGCAAGAATATGGTGAGCGACCTGACTATCACGCTGGAACAGGATATCAACAAGGATTGGTTGTGCAAAAAGCTATGGAACTAAGTGGTGATCCACTGAGCTCGGAATCAATAAGGAAGATTGCTGGTGAGATGGAGATGACGACATTCTTCGGAAAATACAAAGTTGAACCAGTAACAGGTTGGCAGATAGGTCATAAAATGGGTGTTGTACAATGGCAGAACGGTGACAAGATCGTTGTATGGCCTATGGAAGCTGGTGCACAAGAACTATGGTACCCTCTAAAGAAGTGGTCAGAAAGGTAAGTCATCACCAAAAGATTCTTTAAGTTTAAAGTATGCAGGTCTGACCTATGTCGCTAGAGCTGTTCGCACAGACGATCATTAACGGCCTGTTCATAGGTTTCCTATTCGGATTAGCCGGACTGGGTTTAACAATAATTTTCGGTGTAATGAGAATAATTAATTTCGCCACAGGGGCAATGATCATGCTTGGAGCCTATGTGGCCTATTGGACCTACACCTATTGGCCATATAGTGCGATTCCAGGAATAATCGTAAGCGTTGGAGTAGGTTTTCTTTTTGGAATATTGGTATACCAAGTTTTGGTACGCAGATTAATCGGTAAACCACTACTTACTACTCTACTGGTATTATTTGGGCTGGCAGCTATTCTTGAAAATTCTATGTTGAATCTTTGGTCCCCTAATCCACGCTCAATTCCAATAGACTTTCCCACCTATAGCTACGGATTGATCTCAATAAGTACGAGTAGAGTCTTTGTCTCAATAATGGCGGTTATGGCCACACTTGTAGTTCTGGCTGTTTTCAAATACACGACCTTTGGAAGGATTATCCGGGCTGTAATACAAGATAAGATCGCTGCAACTTTGATGGGCGTCGACGTCAATAGAGTATACACTCTTGGATTTTCCCTTGGGGTTACCTTAACATTTTTAGCAGGAGCATTGCTGGCTATGGTGTATCCTTTCGAGCCTTTTGGAGGACTCCCGTATGCTTTGATGGCATTCGTTGTTGTCGTACTTGGAACTTTAGGAAATCCTGTGGGCTGCTTGATTGCTGGACTGCTCATTGGACTGGTGCATAGTTTCGTAGGAAGTTACTGGACTCTGAATATGAGTCCTGCCGTAGCATATTTGATAATGATTATCACATTTCTGTTGAGACCTCAAGGTTTGATGGGTAGGAAGGAGGACTGACCCATGGCCATGCAAGAGTTAAGAACAGGACTTACAGGAATAAACAGCCTGACAATCAGTCTCGGATTTCTTACAGTAATTGGTATACTCGGCCTTACTGCTGATACGGCTACAACGGGATATCTGCATGCAATGGTTGAACTAATGATTCTTGCTTATAGCCTCAATCTTTTCACAGGTTTATCAGGATATGCTAATTTCGGACACGTCGTCTTTTACGGAATAGGTGCATACACAGTTTCCGTTGTTGCAGTAAGTTTAGCGTCAATGGGTTTTGCTCTTCCAACATTCATGTATATTATTTTTGCAGGCCTTTTCGCCGCAGCGGTTGCACTTGCTATTGGCTATCCTGTGTTGAGGTTAAGAGGCGATTACTTTGCGATAGCCTCATTAGGAATAAATGAAGCTGTACGTGTGACCATATGTAACACGCCACAATTAGGCGAAGGAAGAGGAATATATGTACTGGGAATCGTTCCAACATATGATATTAAAGCACTATACCTCCAGCTTTTGATTATTGCATTCGCGGTCGTGATAACGTCTTATCTTGTGTTGAAAACAAAATTGGGCTATGGATTGCGCGCTATTAAAAATGATGAAGATGTCGCAGAGATGATGGGAGTCAACACTGCAAGATACAAACGAATTGCATATGCTCTTGGAGCTTTCTTCGCGGGCCTAGCAGGAGGAGTAGTGACTTTGCAGTTTGCATGTTCATTCCCCGAATACTTTGCTATAGGAAGATCTGTCGACATGTTCGTTGCAATAGTTTTAGGAGGTACTGGAACAGTTTTAGGTCCCATGATAGGGGCTACATTATATTGGATGGTAAAAGACCATTTGCTGATATCTTTCCCATACTTCCACCTCATAATATTCGGAACAATTCTGATAATTCTAGTTCTATTCTTCCCAGGAGGAATAGTCGGATTGCTGAATAGAGTTCTGAAAAAGAAGGGAAGGGTGCTTGAATAGTTGAGTCAAGAAAATATAATGACGATTAACAATGTTACAAAGATGTTTGGAGGTATCCGAGCACTCAATAAAGTAAATGTGGAAGTCAAGAAAGGTGAGATATTAGGTCTTATCGGTCCCAACGGTTCAGGAAAAACAACCCTATTCAACGTTATATCAGGTATCTATCCAGCTACTGAAGGTACTATTGAATTTAAAGGAGAGAATATTACAAATCTCTCACCGCACAAGATCGCTCGAAAAGGTATTGGTAGAACTTTCCAGATAGTCCGACCATTCAATGATATGACCGTACTTGAGAATGTTCTGGTCAGTGGGTTTTTCAGTGGGAAAGTGGGAGTAAAGCAGTGTCGAGAAATTCTGAAAACAACAAGACTTATTGAAAGAGAGGGCGACCTAGCAGAAATGCTAAACTTGGCAGAAAAGAGGAGACTTGAAATTGCCCGTGCTCTGGCTCTAAGTCCGGAAATGCTTCTTTTAGACGAAACCATGGCAGGCCTAACACATACAGAAGTAGATGAAGCCTTAAAGATGATCAGCGGGATCAGAAGCGAATTTGGATTGACCCTAATTCTTGTTGAACACGTGATGAGAGCAATAATGGCTGTATCAGAAAGGATCGTAGTGTTGAGTGAGGGTCAGAAGATAGCTGAAGGTTCTCCAAAAGAAGTTTCAGAAAATGAACAGGTATTAACTGCCTATCTAGGGAGAAGGGTGTGAGTTAGATGGCCTTACTTGAAGTTAAAGATCTGAATACAGGATATGGACCGATTCAGGCATTATGGTCTGTCTCACTTAATATCGAAAATAAAGGAATCACAACACTGCTTGGCGCTAATGGAGCTGGAAAATCAACGTTTCTTCACTGCATTGTAGGTCTTCAAAATATATGGTCTGGAGACATAATATTCGATAATAAGAGCATAACAAATGTCAAAGCAAACAAGAGAATCGACCGAGGAATCTCCTTGGTTCCTGAAGGCAGACGTATCTTCTTTGACATGTCAGTCAAAGAGAATCTTATAATGGGTGCTTATACGCCAAATGCCAGAGAAAAAATGGACGATTCATTTGAAGAAGTTTATGCGATGTTTCCAGTTCTTAAAGAACGTACCGAACAGAGGGCAGGTACCCTAAGCGGCGGAGAGCAACAAATGCTGGCTATCGCCAGAGCGCTAATGTCAAGACCTAAACTCTTAATGTTGGATGAAGTATCAACAGGACTTAGTCCCGTTCTCACAACCATGGTTATGGATACTTTAGCTAAAATAGGCGAAACTCTGCCAATCCTAGTTGTAGAACAAGCAGTAGAAAAAGCATTAGAGATTTCACATACAGCGTATGTCTTAGAAAATGGAAAAATCGTAATGCAAGGCAAAAGTGATGAACTAAAAAGAGACGAAAATCTTAGAAAAGCCTACATGGGAATCTGAGAAGTCAAAAACACGTTACATTGATATTATATCTATTTTTTCGATAAGAATCAGTATGTATTATAATAAATAAAAAAAAAGGGAAAATTTTTAAAATTTTTAGATCTGTTCAAAGTCGAGTTTTGTTGGTATCTCTGTTTCGTCATCGTATTTTCGGACTATGTTTAGACCCTTGATCTCAAGGATCGTTAGATCCATTGTGGCAAGTATACGGTTCTGTCCTTTTTCTACTCCAAAATCGCCGCCGAGCATATAATCTGGTTTTGCCTTCCCA
>JBAUBP010000311.1:0-3645 GCA_049676905.1 Bathyarchaeia archaeon | reverse complement strand
TTAGCGTTTGGCTTTTACCCTTTTTGTTATCAGTAAAAGGGTAGCAACTGCAATTGTGAAAGCAATGTAGGGCGTCATTATTTCTAATTTGTTGATGGGTATTGTTAAGCCACCGACAGGTGCAGGTTCAATGCTTTGAAAGCCTGTGTCCAGTAGCCAACCTGAACTTCCAGTCGTTGCTACTGCCAAGGTTCCTCCATCGCCTGAGATTGATGTTGAGACTGTGTTTTCACCGAGTGATCTGGTCCATTTCTTATCACCTGTGTTATCGAAATAGTGGATATTTCCTACATTGTCACCTGCAGCCATGAGTTCGCCTATATCATTCATGGATACATCCATTATGGGGTTGGTTGTATAGGTCCATGTTGGATCGATTGTGCCTGTTCTGATTCTTGCTCCAGTCCAGAAGTAGACTTTATAGTCCGAATTTTTATTTCCACCCGCAAATATTGAGTCTCCATCACTTGACATGTCGAGTGCAGTAAAATCGACGCCTGTTGCACTATCCCATGTATATGTTGGATCTCCACTGAGGGTTTTTGCATTTGCCCAATAGTAGAGTGGACTTGGACCGCTTGTTCCTGCTGCTGCGATATAGTCTCCGTCGCCAGATATGGCTATATCAATTATGAAGTCTCCTGGAGCTGTAGAGTACCATGATGGAGCAGGATTTCCTGTTAGGGATCTTGCGTTCTTCCAGTATGCAACGTCAGTCTTTACACCTGCCGCAATATAGTCTCCATCACTTGAAAGATCAAGACACTCTACATTAGAATCTGTGAAACCTCTGCTCCATGTAAATGGTTCACTGGTTGAAGACCTTGTCTTCGCATTTGCCCAGTAGAAGACAGATTCGCCTGAGCCACAGGCAGCTACATAGTTTCCATCGTCTGAGATGTTGAGACCTCTCTTTTCAATACGTCCTAGGTTAATGCTGCTCCATGTTGGAGTTGGTGTGCCTGATAGAGTTCTGGCATTTTTCCAGAAGTAAATTTTGCTAGTGGTTCCTGCAACTACACAGTCTCCGTCAGCTGAGATAGCTACGGATAATGTGTCTTCGGATATTGTGCTTGTCCAGATTGGGGTTCCGTCACCGCTCCGACTGTAGAAACGGACTGTTGGTGCACCACTCTCGGCTGCTGCTACGTATTGACCGTCCTTAGATATGGCGATATCATTCAGGGGGATGCCGTCAAATCATAATACTATTGGTGGCTGTGCGTATGCTGATGATAGGATTATTGTGATTAGACTTAATGCGATTAGAGAATTGATTATGAGCCTCAATCTAGAAACCTTCTAAAAGTTATGATCAATTTGGGATAATGAAGCTTTCTATAAGATTAGTAGTTTGGAGAAAAACAATATTTTATATTCTGTTAATCTTCACATGATAATAGTTGATAGATTTGAAAACTGGACACCCTCAAGCCTTAATTTTTAAGCCTGGTCCTACCGAGAGTGGAAGAGAGCCTGTTGCAGGGGAATTAGTTCCTGTCGATAAACTATCAGTATTCCTTTCGAGTTCTTGGATTCTAATACTTTTGATATTGATTCTTCCAGTTGCCTTCATATTGTATAGAAAACGTGACGTGACTCTGAAAGTATTGAGTCCCCTGGTTTCTCGACTATACGATTACAGACTGTTACATTAGATTCGATAGTATCTGCTTACTTTCTTTTCTTGATGACTATAGCAGATATTACTGCGATTAATCCGGCTAATGCGATATAGGGTGCTAGTATCTCTAACTTGTTTACTGGTGTAACAACTCCACCAACAGGTGCAGGGTCATAATCTTGAAACACATTAGGGTCTGAAGCTGATAACGATGTGATTTGGTAGAAACCATCATTCGGTGCACGATCAGTAGAAAATTCAACCAGCGCGGCATACACTGCTATTGAGGGCACTCCACCATCAGTAGTAACGGGAATATCGAGAGTATATGTCGTTAATGGTGGATCCAAAAGGGTTAGACATCCAAGTACCACTTCTGTTGGAGGGTTGCCCTGTAACATTGTTACAAGGATAAGGATTCCCTTATCTGGCGGTGGAGTCCCTTTGGCAAAGGTTACTGTCAAGTGCAGTATAGGACCATTAACTATTGGCCTCAATGATTGTGCTACTGTTGTTGTGGTAGCTGTTGTTGTGATTGTGGTAACCGAGTCTATGTATGCCTCAACCTTGATTATATCCTCTTCAGGGAATTCCGGAACGTAGGGAGGATCAGGTATATCAGGACATGTTGGAGCGGATACAGATCCTATTAGCATAGTAATCAAGAGAAAAGCTGGAATAAGAAGCCTATATGCATGATTCATGGTAACCAACTGTATCGATTCTTTTTTTAGGTAATATAAAACAATGTCGTATCGAATTTTATCCAAACCTACAAAAATCTGGGGAGTCGAACATGAAAGCGTGACTTCGATGACCGGATCCTCAAATTTCTAATCTTTACGTCTCTTGATAACGTAAACTGTTGATACTGCTATGATTAATCCTGCTAGCGTTATGTAGGGCGTTAGGATCTCAAGCTTGTTTATTGGAGAAGCTACCCCGCCGACCGGCGCAGGTTCAATCTGGTTCAGAGTTGCGCTTCCTCTATTGTGTGCAATAGGCCCTGCACTTCCAGTCATATCTGAAGGACCAATATCAACCAAAGAAAAGCCTTCGCCCAAACAATGGAAAGTAATAGTTATCCAGCGAGCATCAGCGCCAAAAGCAGGTCCATACGCGTCTATTCCATATGTATCTGCGCCTACAGCCTCACTGGCTAAAGTCCATCCATTCCCTTGAACATACGTCTTATGACTGACGTACTCCATCAAAGCTGAATCCCAGTTGACTATAAACGAAAAGACAGTCATATCAACGTGTAGATCTCGTATCCAAATGTCTACGGTGAATTCAGTACTAACAGCGACATTTGTGACTGGTGGTTCAACAGTGATCTTAACTACTCCGTTGGGAGCCAGAGCTGGAAAGATTAAGCCTGAAGTGATAAAGGCTACAAGCATAACTGGCAATAGATATCTGAAATATAGCCTCATAATAATCAGAACTGTAATTTCCTTTGCTATTATTTAATATTAGCTGGTTGATCTCTTTTCATAATATGAATCCGCTGCAGGATCGATAGTTTAAGATGGAAAATTTTTATATGCTGTTAAACTGCACATGACTTTGTGTGATAATATTGGCAATGCGTGAAGAACCTGTAGGTGGGGCAATTATTCCTATCAATAAACTATCCGTGTTCCTTTCAAGTTCTTGGATTCTATTACTATTGATTCTAATGCTTCCTGTTGCGTTCATATTGTATAGAAAACGTAATGCGACTCTGAAATTTCTAAGCCCTCTGGTTTCTCGATTATTTGAGTATACGCAGCGACTCTAGATCAGATTAGTCTAAGTTTACTTTCTCTTTTTCTATGATTTTAACTGATACTGCTGCGATAATAATTCAATAGTTGAAAACATAATGACAAACATTTGGTTATTAGTGACCATTGTTGGCGTACTAATTATCGTGTTAGCTATCGTGTTCCTTGTTATGCGTAGAAAAGAACATAAAGAACCTGACTACCGTGCATTCTTCATTCTTGGCCTCGTATGGATCTTTATAGGGCTTGTAG
>JBAUBP010000310.1:0-1532 GCA_049676905.1 Bathyarchaeia archaeon | reverse complement strand
TGTGTAGAACAAGTCATTGAAATAGCAGTATCAATTCTTGATTTGACTTCTTCTATTGTTAAAAGTGATCTGAAAATTCTTCGCTCGATCAATTATGATTCACATCCATGGTTCAGTATGTAATTTACTGAGTCCGAAATCTGAGAATCATAGCAGAAGTACTAACTATTTTTTTATCGCTCTATTTTTCTTAATCTGTTCTGTCAATTTTAGCAGTAGAGTTCTTTTACTGCTTCCTTGTTTTTCAACAACTAGATGTCCTGTATTTTCCCACCATGAGTCTGATCTTGCCGACTCTTTAATAATTTCAAATTTCAATCCTAATTGTTCTGCCGCCATTGAGATCTCATTCAACTTTGGCGCCTTTATACAATATTCTTTAATTATTTTCCTACCATGGGCTACCGTTTTTAAAGAATTCATGTTAGCAGGCCAGATTACAGCCTTTCCTGGCTGTTTCATAACACTTCCAGCAGCCTATCTTGTCTTCATCAAAATCGCATTAACAACGCCGTCTTGTCCCGGTCTTGAGGTTACGTGAGCTTCACCCAAAGGAGTAGCGATGATGGCCCCTTTTGTTATTATACCTCTCCTTTCATAATCAACATTTGAGGGGTTTCTAACTACATCTGTTATCTCAACTTTCTTCGTTACATTAGTTGATGGATCAGTGACATTGGCAATGTTGCAAGATAGGAGTCTAAGTTTCATGTTTCCTCCACAAACGTTAGATCTTTTCCTTTTTGTCTCTCCGACAGCTGTTTGTGCAGCTATACCACCTATTTCATAACTTCTTTTTCTTCGGTGGGCTCGTTTTCTTCCACCAGTTTTTTTCCGCTTTTTCAGATCACCATGCCACTGAGGCATCTTACTCATACTCCTTTAAAGTTTTAGATTCTCCACATTGCTGCGTCATATAAGCGTTTTGTAATGGTGTCGATTCATACTCATTAGAATTTAGCTTTCCACGTTTGGTTTAAAATCTAAAGGTTTTCCAGATGATTTCTTACCTTTCGACTTTTGTTGTTCGAACATTTTTTGGAGTTGTTGCTTCATGGTACGAGAATCACTGCTAAGGCTGAAATAGTCAGCAAATACAGGAGTAGTCTTTAGTATTTTTGTTCTTCCTAGTTTTTCCTCGGAAATTAAGCCTTTTTCTCGGAGAACCTTGACATGAGCATAGGCCAAGTTGCCTCTAACTTTCACTACGTAGGCTTGTGTTACAGGTTGTTTGATAGCTATGAATGATAAGGTCTTGAGAGGCCCTCTCGTTAAGAGTTTTCTAGTTACTAACTTCATTACTCCTTGAACAAGATCAGGTCGTAATTGCATCACATATCTGCCATCATGTAGTCGTAGTAACTCTAAACCACCATTTACTTCCTTGTACCGTGCTATCAGATTTTCAGCCAGAGACTTAACGGTCTCCTTAGATTTTTCATTGATAAGGGAAGAAAGTGTATCGATATCTAATGGTCTTCCGGCCGCATACAAAGCTGCCTCTATGAGATCCATTTTACGCTTATCTTTAG
>JBAUBP010000309.1:0-8716 GCA_049676905.1 Bathyarchaeia archaeon | reverse complement strand
CTATTAAGTTGTTATTTTAAAAAACCTTGTTTCATAGTTTTTTGATGTTTTTGTCACTATTAGACGCTTTATTTTGCATGTTGTTTGTTTTTTAGAGTATTTTGTGAGTATGGACGAATTATTGTTTCATGGTCACCCGGTGCAAGCGCCGCAGAGAGGAAAATAGTAAGCGGTGATGGAATCTCCACGACAACTTTCAACGCACAAGGTGTTCCTAAGTCAGGCCAAGGCTGGTTTTTAGATAGATATCCGTTTGTGCAGCATTCAGTGGATGTAAGTCCTTTGACAGTTGGAACTCATACTATTCGCTTCCAACACACTAAGGGAGATGGGACATTCTGGGATTGGATCAGATTGAAGAAAATTCGTGAACAAGAAGAGACAGCTGGGGGCGAAGGTACACAATTCAATGAAAAGAATTGGGCAACCTATTTCGAATATACTATATGTGATTAATGAGGAATTCTCCTCAGATCTTTTTTTATTAGTATGCTTTAGCGCGCGCAGATATAGATCTCAATTTAAGTAACAGTTTTCCAACTGATTACCATTCAATAGAATAAAAAATCGGAGTATTGATGTACCATTAGACAATGCAAGTACGTCATATGATCTCACCAAATTATACTGAGATGACCTAAATGCAGCCCACAAATGAAATCATAGGTAAGGGAACCTGGCTGGACAAGATTGCATATGAACTCCTTGATAGAGAGAACAAACTCAAAAGAAAAAGTGAGAAAATTAGAACTGAAAGTGGGCTCGGCGCATCAGGCATTCCACATGTTGGCAGCCTAGCAGACTGTGCGAGGTCATATGGGATTAAACTTGCGCTTGAGATTCAAGGTCAGCCTGCAGAATACATCGCTTTTTCAGACGATATGGATGGATTAAGAAAAGTTCCAACTGGTTTTCCAGAATCTCTAAAACAGCATCTCGGTAAACCAGTATCATCCATACCAGATCCATTCGACTGCCACCCAAGCTATGGAGATCATATGAGTTTCATGCTAAGAGACGCACTTGATAAATGCAATATCGAATACCAATTCTACTCTGCCAAAGAAAGCTACCAACAGGGCCTCTTCAATAACCAAATTGAGAAAATCCTATCCAATGCATCCAAAGCGGGCGATATCATAAAGGAAGAACTGGACCAAGAAAAATACACGGAAATTCTACCATATTTTCCGATCTGCACATCGTGTGGCAGAATATACACAACTAAGGCAACCAAGTTTCTACCCGAAGAGAAAAAAATACTGTACACTTGTGAAGGAGTAACCCTACGAGATCAAAAGATTGAAGGATGCCTTCACAAAGGTGAAGCAGACTATACCAAAGGAGAAGGTAAACTAAGTTGGAAAGTAGAGTTTGCCGCAAGATGGGACGCATTGAAAATTGGATTTGAGGCATATGGAAAAGATATCGCAGATTCAGTAAAAGTAAACGATAGAATCTGTGAAGAGATACTCGACTACCCTCCCCCATATCATGTGAGATATGAAATGTTTTTAGATGAGGGGGGAAAGAAAATTTCAAAATCCCTTGGCAATGTTTTCACTCCACAAGTTTGGCTGAAATATGGAACTTCACAATCATTGTTATTACTAATGTACAAACGAATCGTCGGTAGCAGAGTCGTCAGACCAGTAGATATCCCAGCTTACATGGATGAATTAGACACCCTTGAAAAGATATACTTTGGAAAAAAGAAGATCAATGATAAAAAAGAAGATTCAAAACTCAAAGGTCTTTACGAATATTCATGGCTACTCAAACAACCCGACAAGATCGGAATCCATGTCCCATATGCTCTACTAGCCAACATAGCATCATTTGCTCCAGAAAATAATAAGCAAGAGTATATCATGACCAGACTAAGGAAATACGATTATCTAAAGAATTCACCGACTGATGAACTCATCAAAAAGATTGAATGTGCAATTAATTGGTCATCAGACTTTGCAAAAATTCAATCAGAACCTATTGAACTAAACACTACTGAATGTAGTGCAATAAAAGAACTCGTTGACGCAATTCCAAACGAAAAAGATGAAAACAACCTGCAAAACCTAATATTCAACACAGCAAAAAAACATGAAATAAAGCCAGGGAGATTCTTCCAAATACTATACTTACTATTGATAGGATCACAATCCGGCCCAAGATTGGGCACATACATCTATGATATAGGTATAGAAAAAACAGTCCAAATCTTAAGAAAAGAGATCGAATCAAACTGTTGAATCTAAAAAGCTAAACCATGCATTTTAGGCAAACGTAAAAATACCAAGCATACCTATTATTTCTATTTGTGAAGATTAATGTCCGAAACAGTTCTTGCATATGAAATTGCTTTAAGAGCTCTTGACAAACGTGATCTTGAATCAACCAGACTGTTTATCAACATAGCAAGGACCCTTCGTGAAATTGAACCACCAAGACGATCTAAAGGTCTCCCGTTCCCTTTCAAACTGCCATCACTTCGTAAAAAAGAAGCACGGCCACGTTACTAATTGAACTCTATTTCTAGAAAACCTTATCTCCGAGCCAACCTCAACCAAAGGTTATGACCGAAAAAGGCTTCGCCAATATTTTTGATGAGATCGCAAATTCAATCTCTGATCTCGTAGAGGTAGATAAAATTAAGACCTTAGTAAAAAAGGCAATTGATGAAAAAGCCACTGTTTCAGAAATTATAGAAAAAGCTCTCAAAAAAGGTCTTGACGATGTAGGATCCAGATATGAGAAGGGAGAATATTTCCTTTCTGAACTTCTCTACGCTGGAGAAATTATGAGTAATCTATTCGATGTTTTAAAACCACATATGAAAAAGGAAGACCTAGAGGCCGGAGAGACTATCCTACTTGGAACTGTGAGAGGCGATCTACATGATATTGGAAAAAACATTTTCGCAATGATAGCACAATTTTCAGGCTTCAAAATCCATGACTTAGGCGTAGACGTGGATCCAAAAAAATTTGCAGAGGAAACCGAGAAGACTGGCGCACGTATTATCGGCATGTCCACACTACTAACTTCAACATTACCAGAAGTAAAAACAGTATTAGACCTTTTGAAAAAAGCTGGCTTAAGAGAAAAAGTGAAAGTAATCATTGGAGGCAATGCTGTAACCAAAAAATTTGCTGAAGAAGTTGGAGTAGACGCTGCGGCTCTCGACGCGGTTGAAGGCATTGAGATTTGCAAAGGATGGATGACCAAATAATGACACCTCGTGAACAAATGAAAGCAGTACTTAACTTCCGCAAACCAGATTCTCTACCTTGGCTCGAAAGTCTATATGAAGAAACTATTCTAACATGGTTCCGACAAGGACTCCCAGCAGATAAAATCATAGTCATCGAATGGGAGATGGGTAGAGGTGGAACAAACCTCTACAACTGGCCTACAGTCAAAGGTTTCGACGCTTACTCCTATTTCGGATGCCAAGGATTCTATGGATCCGTAGTACCTGTAGATATAGGTCCACTACCACGATTCAAAATGAAAATAGTAGAAGAGGACGACCGCTACATTACTATGCAAACTGAGACTGGAGCAATAGCACGTAGAATAAAGAGCGAACATCGAACATGGTATAGTATGCCAATGTTCACCGAATTCCCAGTAAAAGATCGAAAAACCTGGGAAGAATACAAAAAACGTTTAGACCCTGAAGATCCTCGAAGATACCCCAAAGACTGGAACAAAAACGACTACATCAAAGCTTTCGAGAACTATCAAAGTGGAGTAACAATGATGAGATTTAACGGATTCTACGGCTTTGGAGCCGAACTCATGGGAATAGCCCCCTTCAATCTCACACTATACAAGGACCCAGAATTGATACATGATATGGCAGAACATTGGGAATAC
Source organism: Bathyarchaeia archaeon (assembly GCA_049676905.1). Taxonomy (GTDB): domain Archaea; phylum Thermoproteota; class Bathyarchaeia; order 40CM-2-53-6; family RBG-13-38-9; genus RBG-13-38-9. The sequence continues at coordinate 4,837 of JBAUBP010000309.1, read as the reverse complement.
TACATTACAGAAACACTACGTGATGCCATTGAGACATTGAAAGACAGAATAGACTTGGTATTCTGGTGGGAAGATATGGCTGAAAAACATGGACCACTAATGTCACCCAAACTATTCAAGAAATATTGCCTACCACACTACAAGAACCTGACAAGTTTCCTTAAAAAGAACAACATCAATCGGATCATGGTCGATAGCGACGGTAATATTAATCCAATGCTAGACCTATTTTACGAGTCAGGAATAACAGGTCTATGGCCACTCGAAGTCAACTGCAACATGAACGCCATAGAAGTTAAGAAAAAATACGGAGATAAATTCTTCATTATCGGGAATTTAGACAAGAGAGAACTTGCTAAAGGCGGCGATGCAATGAGACAAGAAGTTGACTCCAAAGTACCAACACTGAAAGAGATGGGTGGATACATACCTGGTGCTGATCACCTTATCCACGTAGAATTCAGCTTAGAAAAATTCAAAGAATACTCCAACTATATGAAAAAACAACTTCCCTATCAATAACTCGTTAATATACATAGACTTAACTTAGCCTTACCTAACTTTGATATTTTAAGATGGGCCCGTGGTCTAGTCAGGATTAGGATGCTGTATACGATCAAGTATGCATAAGCCTGCGAAGCCGGAGATCGTGGGTTCAAATCCCACCGGGCCCGCCAAATAATTTAGTTCTTTTTTTCTACTACATCTTTAAGCGCGCATGTGCATCAGCCAAAATGATTTAAGATATCCAAGCATCGTTAATTAGCATATCACACACTATTCTCTCAACAAAGGGTTAGAAGATGAAATTTAAAAATAAAGTCGCTCTTATCACCGGAGGAGCCAGTGGCATAGGAAGAGAGACAGCGATCCAATTTGCACAAAATGGTGCCAAAATCGGAATTTTTGATTTAGATCAGAAAAAAATTGAATCTGTTCGAAAACAAATAATGGGTTATTCCGATTATTTCGTTTCCATTACAGGTGATGTCAGTAATAAAAAAAACGTTCAGGAATGCGTGGACACTTTATTCGAGAAATATGGTGATATAGACTATCTCATTAATAGTGCAGGAATTCTAAAGGATAACATGATTGATAAAATACAAGAGGAAATCTTTGATGAAATGTTGGCAGTAAATCTGAAGGGAACTTTTCTATTCATTCAAGCTTGTGTTAGGAATTGGATAAAAGCTCCAAGGCTAACGATCGAAGCAGCAAAAAAGGAAGACAAACCGGTCCCTAAACCTACCAGTTTTCCAGACAAGCGCATAATTAATGTCAGCAGTATGGCAGCTGAAGGAAATATCGGTCAAATCGCTTATAGCGCCACAAAAGCGGGTGTAATTGGAATAACGAAAACCGCTGCTAAGGAATTGATTCAATATAATATAAGAACTCATGCTGTGATGCCCGCTTTGATATATTCGCCTATGACTGAAAATTTAGTTACTAGAGACGATGGAAAATGGAAAAAATTCTATGAATCCCGTAATCCCTTGGGAATTGGAGAACCAAAACACGTAGCAGATGTAATATTATTTTTATGTGGAACAGAATCTTACTTTATGAACGGTGCTACAATTCCTATTAGTGGAGGACGGCTACATAGCTTATGAAAAGATTAGCACACTAAGAGGCATGTTTCTAAAAACATTATTGCGTATTTGTTAGCGCGCGCTGGTGAGCACACACACACACATTTTAAAAAAATAAGAAAACCTAATGGTCCAAATTACGGTGCTCTCACCAGCTATGGGGGGATATAGATATCTTACAGTTTTTGGTGATCATGTGGCTATGGGTTTAGCGCGCGTGTCCATCCACATGGACATAATTTACAATATTGGCTGGTAATAGCATACATTAAGAGGGCTCGCGAGTTGTAGAATTATTGTGAAAACAAGAATGGATTACTGGGTACTCCTCGTTACCAGAAATGGTCAGAATTTGATTACCAAAACGTTAGACTCAATTCTGAAACAAACTGCACCTGCCAAATTAATTTGCATAGTAGATGACGGATCCACAGACGAAACGCCATTTATACTAAAAAGATTCCTTAACAAATTCCCAAAAAGAATTCACATCGTAACTCTTCCAGATAAAGGATTTGAAGTCCGTAGACTGCCCCACAACTTTAACCTTGCTATAAAAGAAGTTGAAAGACTTGGAATTGAAACTCGATATACCATGATAAGTGGCGATGACTGCATTTATCCAAGCGATTATAATGAATTTCTAATAGATAAAATGGAAAACAATTCAAAAATTGTAGTTACATCTGGTGATATTAACAATATTATTCCAGATGCGACTCCCAGAGGTTCAGGACGTATCATAAGAAATAGCTTCTTTAAAAAAATAGGTAACAGATACCCCCCATACTATGGATATGAAGGATGGATTCTACATAAGGCTCTACAACTAGGATACGAAATACAAAACTTCACCGAGCTGCGATATGAACACCTTAGACCCCTTGGAAAAGAACACAAATTTACCGACTGGGGCTTAGCAATGAAGTGTTTAGGATATCATCCACTAGAGGTCTTATATAGATGTGTGAAATATGTACTGCTCGATCGTCGCCTACCAATAACTTATTTTAGAATAGTCTTGGATTATTTCATCCGACCATTCGGATTAAGAAACGATCCTTATTTCCATCCTTTCGATGAAGATTTAAGAAAATACATTTGGAAAAAACAAATACAGAAATTAATTCTGTAACACGCGCAAGTATTGCAAAGTAAGCATTTTATTAAATTGCATCCACTATCAGATCATTATTTCATATTGACAACTGAGAGGGTGCATGCAGTCCATACTTGCTCAAGATACAGATCAAATACCAAAACCATTTGGCTGCTAACTTTCAATCGTTCAATTTCGTATAGTAAAAGGCGTTTTTTATATATCATGTCGGCATTGGTTAAAGATTCACTGGCAATTGTTGGATGGGCGGAGTCGCGTCTAATCCGTCCGAGATGAATCTTACCAACCGGATTCTAAAACGGATTTTTGCTGGTCAGACTGGATATTAATCTATTATAGGACTATGGAGGTATTGAAAAATAAGAATCTTGTTCCTGCAACCGCAACCCTGCATTAGAACTTTAAAATACGCTTATGGATTGCGGAAGATGTTTGGGGAAGACCTGTCTCTTCATATAGGTCACCTATATCATCCGCTGCGTGACCTTTACGGTTACGGTGATGAGTTCTTTGACGAGTCGATTAAGCTAGACCCAAGCAACCTAGATAAGAATATGCGAGATCTGGTTAGAAAATCTAATCCTGACATTATACACAGTCATAATGCACCTGATCTACTGACGATATCTGCGACAAAAACTCTGGATAAAATACCAATCATACATGATACTCATGAGGCGTTGGCGCTACGTGAGACAGGATACTATGTAAGAGATGGCCCTGAAGAGATCGCCAAATATGGCGACTACGAGAAGGCAGCCAACGAAGATAGTGACGCTCGAATATATGCTTCCGAAGGTGTACAAGACCATATTCAAGGAAGATACAATGTCGATCCAAACAAAGATCTGGTCTTCTCCAACTATGTTTCCCAATCAAACTTCCCTCAAAATGTGGCGAAGAGATCGGCCGTTGACGGCTCTACACATATCGTTTTCATAGGTACCTTAAGCAGCCAGCAAGGAGACCACTACAATTTACTCGAAATATTCAAGCAGGTTGCTGACAATGGTATTCACATCCACATCTATGTGACCTTCGAGCATCAAGCCTACAAAGAATTGAGTGAGGGTAATAATTTCATACATTATCATGGCCATCTAGACCGTATGGCATTGTTTGAGGAGCTTACACAATACGATTACGGATGGCTGAGCTTGAACGAGTCCAGAAACAAACCTCATACGGACGTAGCATTTCCAAACAAGACCCTGGAGTACATCTCCTGCGGTCTACCCATATTATCCTTCCACCACAAAACAATCAAAGAATTCATTGAGAAGCATAAAGTAGGACTCGTCTTCAAAAACATTGATGACCTAACCCAACTAATACACGACGCCAACCTAGAGAAGCTACAAGAGAATGCTCTAAGAATCAGACATGAATACACCCTAGAGAGGAACATTCCACAACTCATCCGATTCTATGAGAAGATTTAGGCGGGTCTGCTCTATTTCGGGCCCGATCGCATGCTTTTTCTACCTCATGAAACATATTATACTTGATCAATCTTGCCAATTCCTAAGAAGAAGAGAAAATGTTTGATCTGTGGCAAAGTTTTCAAACCTATGACAGACAATCAATGGAAAGTACTAAAACAAAGGCATGAGAGGTCCCTGAAGCATAAGAAATAGCTAGCTAGTAGCTAGTATACGATAAGAATTAGCGTGTATTAATAGTTCAAACATAGACGTTTATATGTGACACGTACCCAACTACGTCACAGTATACATGATTCTACTTTTCAGTATTATCATTTGTATAACTAGTTTCGAAGGAGTGAGAATAATGAGTTTTGGTTCAAGACCTATGCATAAGATAACATGTGCCGATTGCGGTAAAGACGCAGAAGTACCGTTCAAGCCGTCAGGAGATCGTCCAGTCTATTGTAGAGAATGTTTTCCAAAGCATAGGACTAACAGGTAGTTCATACCACACGATTACTAACGTTTCATAATACGATTAGTTTTTCCCCTTTTTTTCTTCTAAAAATATTCTAACAAACTTCCACGTGGATATGAAAGTTCCACGTCAAATTTTACACTTCCACGTAAACACCATAACAGTGTTATTCTCTATAACCCCCTAACCAGCTATAGCACACACACACTTTTTT
>JBAUBP010000308.1:0-1514 GCA_049676905.1 Bathyarchaeia archaeon | reverse complement strand
GTTTATCCTTAATTTCTACAATCATTCCTTCAACATAATGAAGAATATGTCCAAGATAATTGGCTGTAAATTCATCACTTTTATAATTCCATTGCCATTTTACTTCACCACTACTTCTCGCTTTTTTTCTTCTATCTTCATAGTAATTATGCAAGAGTTTTCGAATGACTTCCTGAAGCTGAGTAGTGATTTGAATTTCAATATTTAGTTCAATTTTTTCAGTATCCCAAGTTACTTTGGGAATCTCGAATTCTTTCTTTATATAAAGATGTGCGGCGTAATATCCTTCTTCTCTTGCTTCAAGGATAGCACGACATGGAATATTTAGTTCTTGACAATTGGTTTTGATTTTTTCTATTAAAAACTCAACTCCATCAAGATACTTTACCTCAATCAGGGTACGAATGATATCGTTTATTCTAAGGAACCAATTATTTGGTAATATCCATCCTACTATAGGTTCTTTGGGCCAGTTTTTATTATCAACAACATTTTTTCTGTAAGTTTTCATCAATGTGGAAACATATGGTTTTATTAGAAGGAGTGGCTTAGTATCTCGCAGTAAAGAATATCTAGTTTGAAGTAAGTATTCATCGTCATATTCTTTTAAATTTTGAGTGAAACAATTCCAAAAATCTGATCCTTCGAAGTCAGATTTTACTTGGCTAGCAACAGTGTTGTAGTATGCCTCTGTTCTATTTGTAATTAATACACCATGCTTATCTTTCAGCCAGCGAGAATATTCAGTGATATTTTCCGGTTTTTTATTTGTCATCATTTTCCTCGTAATGCCTCACGAAAATAACTACTAAATATTATCTTTAGATTATGCTCTGCACTCTGCCCAATGGGTTGATAAGCAAAACTCTTAATTTATTATCTCCACTTTACCCATATTATACAATGTATATTCTGTAGTGGACCCATAATATTAGACATAATTTTGGTGTTTCTTGGGGGGATGGCATGACCGGTTGTGTAGAGAATACCGGCAATTAGTAAACTCTATCGTACCTGTCCATATCCCAGCGCGCGGTGGCGGAAGTTGACTCCCCTGCAATGAAATCCTGCAGCGTCTGGCGATAAGCGCTTTCGGCTCTGGCGGCGTTGGTTTCGAGGGTGGCGGACATCCGGGTGGTGGTGTCGGGGTCGGCGTTTTCGGTGGTAGAGAGCTCCTGGAAAGCTGCCATGCGTACATACAGGATGATCAGATCCAGGTGGCGCTCCAGGACTGTGCACTGGTCGGTGTCATCATCGTCCAGAAAATCGTGCTCGGCGTTGTACTCGACTGCTATGTCCTCACCGGTGGATGGCTTCTCAGAGATGTAGAGGCTGGCGATGCTGGTGTCCGTGGTGGCTGGAGCGAAGGCATAGAAACCGTCTTCCTGCCAGAAATCGGGGTGGGTCAATTCGCGCTGGTACAAATATGTGGGAGGATCATTGCCGTCGGGATACTCCACGCTGATGATGGAAATTGTACCGGCGGGCATCTGATAAGAGCGATCATCATCGGA
>JBAUBP010000307.1:0-4324 GCA_049676905.1 Bathyarchaeia archaeon | reverse complement strand
GGTTGATCTATCTTATTACCCTTAAAGTCAGTACCATCATCAACCATTTTTCTAAGAAGATCTACCAAAGCAGTGGAGTCCAAATCATAAACAGGTTTTGTCCCCGGATCATCTCCCACAGTTGTGTGATCCCCACTGAGTGCGAGTACATTTTTTATACCTAAGGCACTTGCAGCAAGAAGATCTGCTGTGATAGCTAGTCTGTTTCGATCTCTGACAGTCACTTGATATACGGCTTCTAAACCAATTTCTTTCTGTATAAAATATGAGGGTATTAGCGCATTCATGTAAGCAAAAGCTGTTGGATTATCTGTTATATTAGCTGCTACAACATGACCTTTCAGAATTTTCGCTGTTTCAAGAGTTTCTTCAAGACTAGTTGTTTTAAGAGGTTCAATTTCTCCTGTGTAAACAAATGTACCGGCTTGGATAGCTTTCGTTAGTTCGCTGAATGCTTCTCGGGTCATCTGAAAATAACTTCCCTTTGAGAGGCCATTTTTGAATGATCTTTGGGAGGTCGATATTTTTTAAATAGATCGAGTCGGCCTTCATCGCGAAGTCTTTCGTAAATTTGTATCCATGCACACTCTTTTTCCCATCCACCTACTTCGCATTTTCCTTTTGCCTGTCCTCCGCATGGTCCATTAAGTAATGTTTTTCCGCATCTTGCTATTGGGCATATTCCTCCTGTATCATATAGAATGCATTCGCCACATGCTCTACATCGCTCATAGAACTTGCCTATTCTTTCGGTTGTACCAATAAATTCCGTATCACAACAAGGAATAGTGATCTTCTTTGAAATTTCGCTTACTGTTTGTGTAGCGGTACCACAAGATAATACCATTATTGCATTAGAATCATCAACAGCTTCCTTATTTCTCCTGAGATCACGTCGGGTAAGGCGTTGATCACAAACCGATTCGACGATAGCCTGGCCAGTGACTTTTTTTCCCAAACCCTCGAGTTTACTTTTTAAAGCTTCAACTTGTTCCTCTCCACCAGTTTGGCATTCGGTTGCGCATGTTCCACATCCAACAATGAATATCTTATCGCTACCCTCGATCATTTTGTTTATTTCTTCATCGGGTTTTTGTATTGTAATTATCAATCATTCCTCACCAGAGACAAATATTGTAGCTATGGACGTGATGCGTTCCTAATAAAATAACGGTATAATTTTTCGATAACATTTGAGGCAGCTCTTGATTTTACTTATAACACTCGTCATATCTTTCTAAAAAACTCTATGATTTACCAAAAATTATGGCTTGTATAATGCTTTTCCAGAAATATTTTGATCAAAGTTAATAATCAATGATGCACATTACGGCATCAAATCATTATCTAAGGTATACAAACAATGACTCGTAAAATCATCATTATAGGTGCTGGAGCTGCAGGTGTTAGTGCTGCAGCATCTGCAAGAAAACAAGACCGAACTGCAGAAATCAAGATAATAACAGAAGAAGAATATGCAGCCTATTCAAGATGTGGTATGCCTTTCGTTCTAAGTGGCGAAATACCTTCATTTCAAAATCTTGTTCTTTATCCTCCAGACTTCTATCGTATGATGAAACTTGATCTGCTATTAGAAACAAAAGCACTCGATGTTGATATCGATAAAAAGGCAGTCAAGATTCAAAAGAAAAATGGTGAAACCGAGACTCTAGCGTACGATAGCTTGATCATGGCCACTGGAGCTCGTGCGTCTAAACCCCCAATCAAAGGAATCGATAAGAAAGGAGTTCACCTAGTAAGAACAATAAACGATTGTCAAACTATAGATTCCCATATTAAAAAGTCAAAATCCGCGGTAATTATCGGAGCTGGTTTAATAGGTTTAGAGGTTGCTGCAGCAATAAAAGAACGTGGTCTTTCTTCCACAGTAATTGAATTCTTTCCCCAGGTTCTTCCCCAAATGCTAGATCCAGATATGGCAAAATTAGTACAACAGAATCTAATCAAAAATGGTATTGATGTAATGGTTAGCAAGACTGCAGATGCAATAATTGGAAATGATGCAGTCAAAGGTGTTTCCGTTGGTGGAACAGAGTTATCTACAGACATGGTAATACTTGCCACAGGCGTTAGACCTGAAGTAGAAATTCTGAAGAAAATTGGTGCAGAAATTGGAATTACTAGAAGTGCAAAAGTCAACATAAGAATGCGTACCAATTTGAACGAAGTATATGCTGTTGGTGATTGCGCGGAGACTAGTCACATAGTCTCTGGTAGACCCATATCACCTCAGTTAGGAACTATAGCAGTAAGACAGGGCAGAGTAGCTGGCATAAATGCTGCTGGCGGATATTCGACTCTTCCAAGTGTTTTAGGATCCGCCATTACTAGGTTCTTAGGACAAGAAATCGGTCAGACAGGACTCACAGAAAATCGTGCCAAAGAGCATGGATTGAAACCTGTAATCGGGACAATAACTGCCAAAACTCGTGCTCATTATTATCCAGGCGGTACAGACATTAAAATAAAATTGATTGCTGAACCAGAATTGGGAAGAATAATTGGTACACAAATTATAGGTGGCGAAGAAGTAACTCAGAGAATTAACATGGCGTCCATTGCAATTCAAAAAGGATTAACTGTTCATGAAGTAAACTCGACTGATACATGTTATTCTCCTCCAGTTTCAGACTATTGGGAGCCGTTTATAACAGCTGCAGAAATGGCGCTGAGAAAAATGTGAATAAGAGGGGATTATACCCTTCTTAATCCAATAGCATCCTTGAGAACTTTTTCGTTAATTGTTCCGGCAGTATAACTAAGACCAGTCTTCATATTGTTAATTGTGATAACGGCTGGGGCGAAAAGATTTGGATCAATTTTATAAAAGTCAAATTTTGCTTCACGAAATATCTCATAGAACGGACGCCCATAGTCTCGTGAGCAGGATGATGGTGCCTCTGCAACAGTTTTCTTTAGAGTTTCATCATCTTCATGATTAACAAAATAATTAGTAACTCCACCATAAAGTATCACATCATTCGTTCTTCCCATAGCTTTCATCGAGTCTGGATGGACGGGAGGAATTGGGGCATAACCACATCCAAAGACAATGGTCTTTGGATCAAAACCAATCTCAGTCAATTTATGAATCCCAGTTTCAACAACTCTCCCTGCTATTTGAATAGAGCCTGCTAGCGATGAAGTTGGAGTAACCAGAACATAGAGTTTAGAATTAGATATTTTGCATTCATCACATATGTAATCAATAGCGCTTTTAGTTGGAAGCTTGTCAGATTCCAGCACTATCACTGATTCTTTTGAGGAATCTGAATAATTGATCTTATCATATATCGACTTAGGTTTCCTAGCCAAAGCTCTAGCTGGACCAGATCCCATAGCGAAATAATCTTTAGTTTTAATCTGCCAACCCGCATATTGCGATCCAAGAGTAGCAACTGCTGGAAAACATGTCTCTACAAACACGGAAGGTAGAGTATCTTCACCAAATTTCTGATAAGTTAATCTTGTTCTCGCAAGACCGCCTAAACAAATGTCTGCTGCAAGTTTTCCAGCTAATGCTCCTGTTTGTGTTTCCACTCCAGCATCAATTATAGTTGCTTTTGCAATTTTTTTAATTTTAATTCGATAAAGAGCATTATTTTTAATGGCAGACTTTACAAGTTTTATCGCTTCGATATTTACACTCGTGCCCATATTATCTAACTCTCCAAAAATTTTTCATACCATTTCAATTGGGAATTTGATTCCACATTTATGAAAATTCTTCCTTTACCGTTTTCATTATTATCGCCTGTGTAGACGTAAAATGGCCCGTCGATACTATCTTTTTCAATTCTTGCTTTACCGCGGATGTTATCAAAAGAGAAACTTGGAAGAGGATGGACCTTCATATTACCAGATATTATGATTTTACCACCTATCATATGAGCGCCTATTCGTCCTTGGCAATTTCCACCAACATATATTGTTCCACCTTTCATGTGTAAACCAGGAAACATTTTCGAATTGCCACAAATTCTTATTGTCCCAGATTGCATCCAAGCACCAACATCGCTTCCTGAATTTCCATTTACTATTATTTTTCCACCTCTCATTCCTTGAGTTGTTCCACGACTTGCAGCGCCAATAGCATCACCAACATTTCCTGACACTGTTATTGTTCCTCCGATCATTTCTAAGCCTAACCAAGATCCTGTGTTTCCTTCAACCATGATCTCGCCTCCTGTCATAGATTCTCCCAAATACATTCCACCTTCTCCTTTGATTCTTAATTTACCCTTAGTCATTTTATATCCAATGCGTCTAGCATTAGTCATATTACTTAAAATTTCAATTGTTA
>JBAUBP010000306.1:0-8206 GCA_049676905.1 Bathyarchaeia archaeon | reverse complement strand
CTTACAATGCTGTACAGGCAGTTAGAAATCTAATGGAAAAAGTCGACAGCCCTCTATCATTAAAACAAATAGGAATCAAAGAAACCGATATTCATTCAATGGCTGAAAATATGCTTAAGGTGAAAAGACTCCTAGCTCATAATCCAAAAAACCTCACTATTGAAGATACAAAACCATTATTCAGCAGAATGTTTGAAGGAACAGCACTTCCTCTATCCGATTATAAAAAAATCAATTAAAGACAATTAATATTCACAAATTTATCCTAATTTTTCATACATTCTGGAAATTCGGAAAAGCCAAAAACCAGTAATCATCATACATCATAATCACTCAAACAACATTAGCGCGAGGTTCATATCGACATTACAGAAAGGGTATCACTATTGAATAAAGCAAAATCATCAGAAAACGATGAACCAAAGGATCCACTCGATAATTTCTTTTCTCCAAAAAGCATAGCAATAGTGGGAGCCTCTTCTAAACCAGGAAAAATAGGAAATGAACTTGTAAGAAACATATCCAAATACAAAGCTGACGGTAGAATATACCCTATCAATCCTAAATCTGAAACTATACTAGACTTGAAATGTTACCCATCAATTACTCAAGTCGAAGACAATATTGACCTAGCCATCTTTGTTGCTCAATCCAGCATTTTACCCCAACTAATCGAAGAGGCTGGATCACACGGTGTAAAAAATGCCATCATAGTATCTGGCGGCTTTAAAGAAATGGGTGATGAAAGAGAATTTTACCAAGATCAAGTCATGACAAATGCACACAAACATGGTATGCGAATAATTGGGCCCAATTGTATCGGAGTTTTCGATAGCAAATCCAAATTTGACACTTTCTTCTATCCACATGATCGAATGGTAAGACCCGGTGCAGGAGGTGTCTCATTCATCACTCAGAGCGGAACGTTCGGTCTTACTTTTCTTGAGTGGGCAACAAATTCAAAATTAGGAATTCGAAGACTCGTAAGTTTAGGAAATCGTTGTGACGTCAATGAGATTGATGTAGTTCGATATTTAGGCAGAGATCCGCTGACGAAAGTAATAGCCTTGCATATCGAAAGCTTTAGCGATGGACGACAATTACTAGAGGCCGCAAGAGAAGTCTCTTTAAAAAAGCCCATAATACTACTCAAAACTGGACGAGTTGAAGGATCTAAAGCAGCAATGAGTCATACCGGATCGATGACTGGATCCTATCAAGTATGCAAATCCATTCTATCGAATTCAGGAATGATAATGGTTGAAACATTCGAAGAACTTTTCGATATTTCAAAGGCTATTGAAAAACAACCTTTTGCCAAAGGCAAAAATATAACAATAGTCACTAACGCGGCAGGACCGTCTGTCGCTGCTTCTGATCTATTACATGATTTGAACTTGAATATGTACGAATACAACCCAGATACGTTGAAAAAACTTCGTGAGATGTTGCCTGCATATGCGGTCATTGGCGAATATGTTGACCTAACGGGAAGTGCTACAAGTGAAGACTATGAAAAAACATTTCAAATATTACTTGAAGATCCGAATATTGACGCGATACTGAACTTCGTTGTTTTTCTGAACCCACAATTGTCTCCTGATGTTGTGGAGGCTATTGCAGCAGCACAAGATCAAGGTCGACCAATAGTTTCTTGGGCAACGGGTGGAGAATTTGCACAAAAGCTCATTTCTAAACTTGAAGAATTGGGTATACCAACCTATCCAACTTCAGAAAGAGCAGTAAAAGCAATTCAAGGATTGATTAGAACAAGTGGGAGCGCGCGCATAAACTAACAGCAGATATCGCAAAATTGACCGATATAATAAAGAGAGTTCCATTCTTAGTTTTTGAAATGTTAATTCAAGAAATGAATTTTAACTCTGTAATAGTATTCGATAGTCGATGTTCTGTGGCAGATGCCCTTATTAAGATTCGATTGGATGTAGAGAAATAGTAAAAAGATAGTTTACATGCTCCAAGCTGTTGTCGGATAAACAACTATTCCTCCTTCATCTATCTGATAGATCCTTGTTTGGTCATCATGTTTTGATTCCCTCATTTTCACTATTCTAATTGTTTTAACCGCGCCCTTTCCCATTTCTAAGGACTGCATAAGAATTACTCCATGAACAGCATAATCTTCTATCGGTATCTCACCAGCTAGTGATGGCGCTCGAAGATCTTCAGTCAGAATACAGGTCGCAGAGGTTCGACCTAATATTTCAAGAAGATCTAACATCATTTCCCATCTACGCACATCATCAGGATATTGTAGTGAAAGAGCTGTTAGCGGATCAATAACTATCCGCTCTGCTTTCCACTCTTCAGCCTTAGTTTGTATCACCTTTCCCAGAGCCATAAGAGAGAAGTCGCGTCTACCTACTCGAATATTTCCAAGTTTTGTTTCTGCCGGCGTATGACGAATTGGTGATGCATCAATAAATTCAACTTGATTTTCATCCTCTAGACTCTTAAAGTCCATATCAAAAAGTTTCATTTCTCTAAATAACTGATGCTTAGACTCTTCTAGAGATACATAAATTCCGTTTTCTCCAAATTTTGTAGCCCCATTATACAGGTAATGAGAGCAAAGAATTGACTTCCCAGCACCCGGGGATCCTCTAATCAGAATAATCCTACCTTTTGGAAGACCTCCCTCAAGCATCGAGTCTAGGCCTTCGATTCCCGTGGGAACTTTGGAATAGGATGTACCTTTCACATCTGGCAGGATAGAAGCACCATACTCAGGATTTATCCATTACATTGTTATCGCTAATAGTTTATACAAATTTCGAAAGAGTGCGCCATTACAATGACACAACATAATCAACCACAGGTATTCGAGATGCAGTTACCCAAAGAGGTCAAACGTTGTTCAATCAGGATATAGATCTTTTGATATCCAGTCTAGACCCAAATCTAGCAGGACTTGTTTTCCAGGTTTGCCTTCTTCATCTAATCCTCGTTCTCTATAGTAGTCCTCAAGCATTTCATCCAGCTCAACAATCTGTCCTTTTGCAGGCCCTTCCGTAACTGACTCTTTTAGGAATCTTTCTGGTAAAGTATCGTCTTTTTTGGTAATCCCCATTTTAACATTGAAAGCTCGTTGTACATTCCATATTCGCTCTCCCGCTTTCATAAGATCGTCAAAATTGATTTGCCATCCTGTTATTGCATTGTAATAGTCGACTAGTAATTGGAGAGGCATTTTTCCCCAGAAGACCATGAATTTACATATTCCCAGCGAGTCTACCGCGCAACAGAGATCTTGGTATATTTTTGTTATTCGTCCTTTATCATTAGTTGAGAATCCATCAACAGGTTCTTTCCATGGTAACTCTGGGCTAAGTAGGCCTCTTTCTACAAGCATTGGTGATCCTCTATTATGATTTGCACCAACATTTGATGTCGCATAGGCAAGACCCATCGATTTGAACCTTCGAGGATTATGTTCAGGAAATTCCAATCCCTTAACATGAATAGCGAACTTCTCGGATCCTTTACCTATTATCTGCGACGCATTTCTTACGCCTTCGCCAAGAACCGCACCTAAACCTTCTCTCTTTCCAATGAGTTCACACATTTTAACAACAGCATCGGCACTCCCCCAATTCATATCAATGCCATCTGTGTTTTCGATCAGACCTTTTTCATAACACTCCATTGCAAAGGCTATTGCTTGCCCTGCAGATATCGTATCTATCCCAAGCCTGTTACAGATGTCGTTAGCCTTTGCTATAGACTCTAAATTACTGTTGAAACATAGCGAACCTAATGCAGCCATTGTTTCATATTCTGGGCCGCTGCCTTCCATTGAATAGGGGCCACTTTCGATTTTTACTTTTCTTCCACAAGATATTGGGCATGTCATACAAGGGTAATGTCCGGTTAGAATTTTCTCTGTCATCATTGTTCCAGTAATCTCTTCAGCTTCGGGAAAACTTCCACTGGTCCAGTTCTTAATTGGTAGATTCCCGTTTTGTTCGAAGACTATCAGACCTGTTGCAGTTCCATGTTCACGGAATGCTTTTGTGTTCGGAAGTGCAATGCTTACAGCCTCCTTTTTTATCTCATTTAGTTTTTCTTGATCTGATACGTTTACCTTTCCGGCAGCTCTGCATGCTATAGCTTTCAATTTTTTAGATCCCATAACTGCGCCCAATCCACATCTGCCTGCAGCCCTACTATCATCTGTAATTATGCTTGCTAATTTCACGAGTTTTTCACCTGCAGGACCTATTGTGACTATAGATGCTCTTTGATCATTCAATTCACTTCTTATGGCATCAACCGTGTCAAATGTTTCTTTGCCCCAAATATGGCTAGCATCTTTGATCTGGATCTTATTTTGATCTATCAAAAGATAGACAGGATTTTTTGATGACCCCTGAACGATTATACCATCAAAACCTGCATGTTTCAAATTGACACCTAGCGGCGCAGAGAAAACAGATTCACCATATATTCCTGTGAGAGGAGACTTTGACACTACAGTCGTTTTGATACCGCAAGGCACTGTTGTGCCTACAAAAGCACCTGTCATTAGGATTAATCGGTTCTCAGGCCCTAAAGGATCAGTGTTGGATCCAACTTCTCGATACAATATTGTTGAAGCAATTCCTTCACCACCAATGAATTCTCGAAGCATTTCTGGATCTAAATGCTCTTCGTTTACTTCACTGGTGTTCAAATCGACTCTCAATAGTTTTCCAGAATATCCGAACATTTTTTTAATCGATTACCCCTTTACATTGATAAATCATCATACCGATCATTTCGGCTGTTTTTCTAAGATGTTTATCTTATCCGCTATATGATTTACCGTTTAGTAGGTAAGTAGCTTGCGAGTGTACCCAAGTTTTAAGATTTCACAATAACATCTCTAAAGGGATATAATATGTCAGTTATGGACACAGAACAAATTGCTTTTTGGGAGCCACATCCTGGAGGGCAGCTGAAAATAATAGGAAACGGTAAAAATATGACTCTGGCCTACTCGAGAATTCAACCTGGCGCCGAGATCCCTAAACATAAACATCCGCATGAGCAGTTGGGATACTGCCTTGAGGGTGAGGCGAGATATAGTATAGGCGAGGAAACATACGAAGTCAAAAAAGGTTACAGCATATTCATTCCAGCAAATATGGTTCACTCAGCCAAGATCATTGGCAAGCAAGAGTTTGTAAGCATAGAGGTGTTCTCTCCACCTAGACCAGACCTTGTTAGAGGAAAATTTGCTCCTGAAAAATCTGAATAAATAGCGCTCAACATAATTGGCGCATTCCATGACATTTAGATTAATATTAATGGCGCATGTAGATTTGAAAAAATCTAATGAGAATACTTGAATAGGATTACTATTAATCTTCAAATCGAAAATCCGTACAAAAGGAGCGCGATATGATGTTTACATTCTCAAGATTTCTTCAAATTACATTAATATTATGTCTATTTTCTCCAATTATTAACCAGGTTGAATGTGATGATAAGGCTCAGGATTTCCAATTAAAGGACATTAACGGTAACACATTTTCACTTTCCGATTTTAGAGGCAAAGTCGTCGTTTTGGAATTTTTCGCATCGAAATGTGGACCTTGTAAGCCACAGCTAATTGAACTTCGTGAAATCAGATCGGTGTATCCCGAAGATCAAGTAAAGATTATCTCTATAAGCTTTGATCCTCGTGCCGATACTGATGAGGTTTTAAGAGATCTGGCGAAGAATGTAAGTGTCACATGGATTATGGCAAGAGACACAATAGGCATTGCTGACCTTTATGGTGCAGATATGGCACCGACAACATATTTGATTGATAGAACAGGGAATATCCGATATGTAAGTCCAGGATTGACAAAATCTGACAGCCTCATGCCTAAAATAGATGAACTGGTATCAGAACAATTTCAGCCCGATAATGAAGTTGCAACTGATTCCGGAAATAATGGCTTAATTCTTTTGCTCCTAATAATAACTATAATTGCCCTAGCAATATTCATAATTAGAAAGAGAAAATCTTCACGAAAAGAAAGAAGGCGTAGACGCCGTTAATTATTGAGTGTCCTCAGATCTATTGATTAACTGTCTTTGCGTTTGATACTGCATTCAAAATTGCATTTACGAAATCTTCTGGTTTTGCTCCAACTAGAGTATATTCTTTAGCAAAGAAGTTTTGTATATGGCTGATCAAGATTTCTCGTTCAGCTCTTAACATTAGCAGACTCCCTTCTAGTTCTTCAATTGCTTCTTCAGGATGAAGGAAAAAGTCTCCAGTAATTATCAACCGCATTACATTATTGGAGCGTTCGTGGATATCACATTCTACTCTTATCAGTTTTCCACCTTGCACTTTAAGTTCTGATTTTCCTATCATTCTTTTTATCTCCTAAAAGTCCAGTCTTTATTCGCATATTTTTCTTCGCTCAATTTTTCCGCTAATGTCATCTCTTCATCGGTAATTTTTCCTTTCGCCAATTTTATTCCAAGTGATTTTTTAAATCCTTTCTCAATAGCTTCTGCTACTTGTTCATGTGAAGGTTTCTTCGATAACTCTTTGTTGAGTGTTGTAACTCTCTTCTCTGCAGAACTAATCATTTTATCACGAATTTTCTCATCTGATACTTTCAACAGTTGGAACATCTTCTCAAGGTTGGCGTCAACCAAAATGGTACCATGCTGTAACACCATTCCAAGCCTTCTGGTTTGAGCGTTACCTGAGATCTTCCTTTCTGCAACGACAATATCATTCACTGGTTGGAAGGAAGCTGCGACTCCTAAAGACAAAAGCCCTTCAATAATACAACCACATATTATTTGATAAGATCTGAGAATATCTTTAGGGATAAGTCTCTCTTCCTCGCTTGCCATCATACTGTAAGTGACTTCTCCCAGGTTGTCGTGGAAAACTGCTCCTCCACCTGTGATCCTTCTTACTACATCTACACCCTCTTCTTTGCATTTTTCTAGATCGACTTCAGCGTTGGGATTCTGAAAATAACCTATCGATACTGCAGAGGGCAACCATTCATAGAGTCTTACAGTGTTAGGACTTTTACCTTTTGAACAATTAATTAAAATCGCTTCATCAATAGCCATATTCATCGCTGCATTGTTCTTAGCTAATTCTAATAGACGCCATTTGGAAGAGCTATTTATCATGATTAATCTGAACTCGGCAAACTTAACACATAATCATGGTATTTAACTTAATTTCTTGACATATTTTCAAGACCTTAACTTAGTCAGTCAGAGGTTCTATCTGCGAGCACGGATCTTCGGATTTAGTATTTCATTAAGGGTTGTTCCAATAAATACGAAGGATAGTGAGATCAATGTTATTGCGATTCCCGGCGGAATGATCCACCACCAAGCAAGATTTTGGAACGCCCCGAAGGCGTTAGCTGAATAGAGCATCCTTCCCCATGATGGAGTATTTGGATCACCTAATGCTAAGAAACTCAGCGCCGCCTCAGTTATTATGGCTCCAGGAATATATAGTGCAATTGTTGCAAAGGCGAGAGGTAAAACATTACCCAAAAGATGTCTGAAAATGATGTGCCAATTCGATGAACCTAAGGCTCTTGAAGCCTCGACGAAGGTAGCGGTCTTCAATTGTAAAACCTGAGCTCTAACCACACGAGCGAAACCTGGCCAACTTAATACTCCAAGCAAGAAAACTATATTCCAAATATTCCGTCCAAATAGCCCACTTAAGATCATTAATAATGGGAGCCCAGGTAAAACCAATAATACATCAACCACTCTCATCGATACTTCATCGGTCAATCCACTTTGATATCCTGAAAGTAGGCCGACAAAAAGTCCTATACTTACAGCAAGAAGTGCAGCACTAACCCCTATCAAAAGTGAGATTCTCGCACCGTAAAGCAATTGTGAAAAAAGGTCTGATCCAAGATGATCAGTACCTAATACACTGTGGACTCTTCCAGGAATATTGAATAGAAGATTATCTATTGACATTTTTAAAGATGAGATAGAAGCTGGCTCATCTTTTTCTGCCTGTACTCTCATGATAATAGCATATGTTCCTTTCTTTGTGAAAATACGTTCTGCGACGTTTTGATACCATTCTAATCCCATTTTAGATTTATACTCGAATGGAAGGCCTTTCGAATCAAGATTTAATTCGCGAGGAGATAAGGCCCTTGTACTTGTTCCGCTACTCCAAATTAGGAACGATTCATGG
>JBAUBP010000305.1:0-3053 GCA_049676905.1 Bathyarchaeia archaeon | reverse complement strand
AGTCGAATTGAAGGAAAAAAGAAGAAAACAACTGTTCAACAAACATAGAGGACAATGAAAAGGATGAAAGGTGCTCAAGATAAGAAAAATAAAACGAAATGGAACTCAGTCCACAAATCTGAGCATTGGCGAGAGTTAGATGAATCTCCTTTAATTGAAAAACAAAATCATCACAAAGAATTCAATCCTATAAAATGATTTCAGAAGAGGATTATTATTTATACCAAATCTATTATTGCAGGACTATCTTACACTCACCTAGGCTGAGAAATCTGGATTTTCTGGAATTGATTAGCTGACAAATCTGAAAGAGAGTCTAAGCCATTACCTGAAGACAACGATCTTCACTTGGTTTTCTAGTGATATACTCTTTTTCAGATGAAATTGCCTGACAGCTCATCCTTCCAGAACCTACCCAGATTGACAATACTGCATTTTATTGACATACAACGACTCATCTAAGGTAACTATCTAGAGATATTGCTCACAATCAGTAGAATGAAATTGAACTGTGATAACTTACTTTAATGAACAGATGGGCATATCCTCAAATTTTCTGGAACTAAAATGGAAAGCGTTTTCAACAGAATTATGTTTTATGGAGGTGGTTTTATGTCAAGCTACGGGAAAGCGATATTCTCCTCAAAAACTAAGAAAATAAAAAAACAGAGTGTATCTAACTCATACGCAAATTATTAATAAAAAATCTAACACGACTGCGTTCAACATTGTAGCTATTGGCTAATTCTGTTCCATCAATATGCAGTCGTTATAATTTATTGGAGGTGAATGATTTTGAAAAATGATATGAAATATATTGTATTAAATAAATCGAATGTGAATAATATTAAGAAAATGAAGAATTCGATGCAATTAATCAAAGGAAAGAAGCTAACCATATCTGAAGTTGTTCAAGGGCTAAGACGGTTCACAGTGTCTCTTTGCTCTTCAAGATTTAATCACAAAGACATACCAGAAGAAGAAAATAAACAAGAGATCAAACATCGATTATGGCTAAATAGAGAAATAAAATATGAACTAGATGAACTAAGGTCTGATTGGAAAAGACGTCACCATAGAAAGAGGCTGTCTCTCAATCAAGTTATCCAGAATCTACTGATGAATTTTAATGGAGTAGGCATAGATAGTTTTAAACTGGACTGTGAGAAAGAAAAGACGAAAATTCAGTAACACTAGACGGTCATACAGTCAGAGGACGATTTATCTTCCTATGAGTCGGAGAACAGTAAATTATTAGATTCATTCACACATATAATTTCAAAGTCATCTTATCACTATGTAAAAACGGTTTCACGAAATACTATAACAGAAAATGGTTTCTCACATTATTAATTACACTATTATCAAACTAGGATCAAGCTAATGTCAAACTAGTATTACACTTCTATTACACTTAATACGATACATTCATATAGGTCAGACATGATAAATTGATAAATGAGTGATTCAGATGAAAGCAGAATCGCAAACGGAAGTACTCATGGCTTTGCACAGAATAGAAGATAGATTACAAGAGATAACTGGCATACTCAAGATCAGTCATCAAGAAAAAATTAATTCTACACAGGAAAGACTTCTCGAAGGATCGCCTCTTAGGAAACAGATTTATGAATTGTGCGATGGAAGCAACTCAGTAGGTAAAATAGCGAAAACTTTGGGCAAATCAATACAACAGATTAGCAATAATATTGTGATTCTTCATAATTCAGGTCTTTTGAAGGAAGTTCGTAAAGGGAACTCTAAACTTTATAAGAAAACTTGGTGATCTAATGAATGATAATCAATTTAAGAAAATAATTGACCGTTTAGATAAATTAATTTACGTAGTTGCTCTGGCTTCTACAAAAGACATTCCTATGACCGAGCGAATGGTTCTACTTAATAAATGTGGATTCAAATCTCCAGAAATCGCTGAAATACTAGGAACTACTCCTGCCGCTGTAAGATTAAGATTATCTCGATTGAGGAGGAGAGACGTTGTAAATGAATGAAATCGAATATAAACAAATTCTAAAAGAATTAACTGAACTCAAAATGCTATTGATGTTAATTGCGAAAAAGAACAATGCAACTTTAAAAGAAGTAGGAAAATGTGTCGATCTAAAAGAAGCTCGAATTAGTCAATTACTATCAGGACATGATAAGAAAAGGAAAGAATCTGACGATACCAAAAATATTCAATCTTGATCAGTTTAGTGATATCATATGAACAAGGATACCGAAAAAGAAATCTTGCAAAACATTGAGAGAAAACTTGATCTCATTTCCAAACTTTTAGCTCAGCTCATTGTTAAGGATCAAACAACAGAAAAAGACAGAATATCATTATTACATGATATTCCGATAAATAATTTAGATATAGCAAATCTTCTAGGAAAAAGCATTCAGAATGTAAATTTTGTCATTTCCAGACTTAAGAAATCCAAGTAAATTATACTCTCAAAAAGTAGCTAAAGAACTAGGATAGTCACGTAAGAGACATCGACTATGGAAATACAAGAATTAGTTACTAGAGGGAGATTACTATTTTCAGGCGCACCAAAAAGATTTGAAGTATTCAAATCGATAAATGGAAAACGAAGTGCAAAAGAAATTGCACACAAAGTGGGAAAGGATCATGCAAACACTCTTAAAGACCTTCAGAAAATGAATGATTTCGAACTTATTTCCACAAAGAAAGATGCAAATGACAAGATAATCAAGAAAGATGGTTCAATTGTCTACGAAAAAGCATCTTTAGTTCGTCACATATCCGATTCTTATTTTGAAGAATCTACAAAGATCGTGAAAGAAATTGTTGAAAGCAGAAGATCTTTTAGAGGAACTAAAGCTAGAGACATCTCCAGATTACATATCCCAAATGAAAAAGAAATTTTAACAATATGCAAAGACGGCGAAGATCAATTATATGAATTCAAAACCGCTGGTACAGATGTAAGAAAACTTACTAAAGAAATTGCAGCCTTTGCTAATACAAAGCTTGGAGGACTTATTTTTTATGGAATTGATGATGATGGAGTAATCGTTGGCAG
>JBAUBP010000304.1:0-3715 GCA_049676905.1 Bathyarchaeia archaeon | reverse complement strand
TCTATACACAGATGTGGGGGACTTGGATGATGGGAGGAATGGTCGGTATGATGGGACAGCAAGCTCATAGTGTAATGACAGTAATGTGGATTCTCGAATTAATATCAGGGATAATCGTATTGATTTCTGCTATCATGCTTAAAATTCGTCCTGGAGAAGCTACCGAAGGCATACGCAAGTGTTGTACCTTTTGGGGAACTATAATACTGATCTTCTCCATCGTTAGTCTCTTCGGAGGATCTATGGGCGGCTTCCTTATCGGTGCGATATTTGGTATCGTTGGCGGCACCCTAGCACTATTGTCAAGACCTAAGGACTAACGCCAATTACACCCTCGGTCCGGACATAAGGTAGGTTCAGGAAATGGCTAAGAAGAAAGATAAACAATCAATGAACCAAATAAATCTGAACCCAATCAAAAGGCTATTTGGAAGGTTCTTTGAACCACCTCAAAGACACATTGAATCCTACATCACAAATGGTCAGGTGGCTGCTGACCTTGGTTGTAATACAGGTTATTATACGCTCGCTATGGCTGAACGCGTTGGTCCTGAAGGACGGGTCTACGCAGTTGATTTGAATGAAAATCATATTAGAGCGTTGGAGAAAAAGGCGGATAAACGCGATTACTCCAACATCGAAGCTCACGCTTCATCTGCCTCAGACCTGAGCTTCATAAAAGACGAGTCAGTTGACTTTGTCCTTGCCAATGGACTATTATGTAACATGGTTGCTCACAGACAGCTAGCAGTGAACGAAATAAAACGTATCCTCAAGCCAACAGGACAGGCGTATCTCAGCCTAGGTGCACCTCCTCCTCTTGGTTTTGTAGACCGTGCAGAGTGGGAGAAAATACTTGAAGGGTTCATAGTCGAGCGGAGAGGTGGTTTCCTTCAAAAGTGGGCGGCGGTGTCCAAAAAAGACAACGGTAAACATACGTCGGGGAACTATGTAGAAACCACTAAACGCTACAGATTCCTCAAGCTCAGAAAGAAACTTGGCGAATAGTAAAGCTTCTTCATCAAGGGTCTACCTGCTAGGAATCTGACTCATGCGGTCAATGAATCGGTTCAGGTCTAGCGCGTGCTAGAAATAACCTTTTATGAAAATATAGAATTAAATTTGTAATGATGAGAGTATTTTCAGGATTTAAGAATTTACTTCCAAGGCCAATTTATATAATTAAGGATCCTAAGAAATTTTATGACTGCCCTAATTGCCATTATCAATTTGAAAAACTGACTGATTATATGGAACATATGAATAACAGGAACTGCTTACCAAAGGTGGATGGTTAGTAGCACTCGCTAATTGAATCAGTGTATTCGTTTAATCATTTAATCCTCTTTCAGCTCTTTCTTCATCCTGTCGTAGTCTTCCTTATTGATCTCTCCTCTGGCATAGCGTTCTTTCAAAATATCTAAAGAATTGTCACTAGATTTTGAGCGACCTCCGCTAATCAAGTAATAAGCGCCAAATACTATGAGTCCAAGGAACACCAAAAACAGTATCATTTGTAATGCTCCCGCTATCCAATTGGATCCGTAACCATAACCCATCATACCTTGTCCCATATGCCAACTCCCCATCATGCCCGGGCCAATCATTGCTCCCATGAAAATGAAGGGACCTAGAAGAAGAACGGCCAGTACTATTATCAGGATGATGATCCAGCCTGAATCTTTATTATTCAATCTTTAACATCTCTAAAAAGTATAACAGCGCTATATTGGATATAAGTAATTACCCATTTTAGTGCCATTTCTCACCCAAAACACTCCAGAATATAATTTGAAAGCGCGCGCTAGAAAGCTTGAAAACTATGTTAAAGGACTTAATTAACAGCGATGGCCGTCAGTACTGAAACCTTCAAACGATTGCTTTGGTGGCTTATTGCGGGGACTAGAGGTGGGAGATCTAGAGGTAAAATCATATTGATCCTCAAAGAACGACCATCTAACGCAAGCCAATTAGCAGATAGGCTAAAAATGGATTATAAGACTATTAGACATCATCTTGATGTACTCTCAGGAAATAAGTTAATTGTGAAAATGGGTGAAAAATATGCAGCAACATATTTTCTTTCACCTCAACTAGATCTTCAGTATGATGTCTTCCAAGAAATTTGGTTGAAACTAGAAAAAGAAGAAAAAATTAAGAAATAATATTAAAAATATTGAGAGTTGAAAATTTCATGTCTGAGATTCTGTATTTAATCGAGGGTATCCTAATAATAATCAATGCGATTTTAGTTGCGATAATAATGTATCATTTCGTTCAAAGCTATAAGCAAGTGAAATCAAGATTTACTTTAGGTCTATTATTATTCTCTTCAATACTGCTTGTTCAAGTAATCTTCTCATTACCCGTTACTATTCTCTCAGGCATTGCTTGCCCACCAGAAGCAGTGACATTTCATATTATCTCAAATAGTTTTGAACTTGTGGCTTTACTAATTTTCTTATACATCATAAGAGAGTAAACCCTTTCCAACATTTTTTCTCTTGGATTATAATGGGTAGTTTGAGATCAGATCGATGTGATCTTGGGATGAAAATGGGAATAAATTGGGTGATTCCTTATAATATACGAGTGGTAAATTCAGTCTAAAACAAAGAGGTTGATATTCATGTGTTTTGGTGGTGCACTATTAGGATTAGCTGGAGGATATATCGTCGGGAGAGAAACTACTCATAGAACAGCATATGCGCAAACTCAAATACGTTGTCAGAGCTGTGGCGCAAACATCGATTCAGTATCAAAATTTTGTCCCTACTGTGGGAAAGAACAAGTAACCTATATGACTGACTACAGTGGCAGAGGAGCTCTTGATATCTTGAAAGAACGTTACGCTAGAGGCGAGATCACGACAGAAGAATTCCAGAAGATGAAAAAAGAGATAACATGACATATTCATTCAAAACTTCATCAATAATCAAGTTGTGGAAAAATATGAATGATAGAGCCATTGCTGGAATAATCCTACTTGTAATTGCCCTATTCGGGTTGACCCTGTTCATGCCAATATACTCGCCCGCATCGTATGGAGGATGGGGATGCCCAATGATGGGAAGTCGAGGATATGGAGGTATGATGGGTGGGGGATTCTATGGTGGTGGTCTTGCCGCAATATTCCTTTTAGATATAGTTTTTGTAGTAATCCTACTGTTTGGAATCTATCTCATTTGGAAATCAACTCAATCGACATAGTGTAAAAATTTACTCTAGCATATTCTGCAAAGGAACTTTATCCTGTTAGTTTAGAAACAGACTTGATTGACCAATTACAGCTGAAACTTTCGTATATCGAATTTGGGAATAAAATGGGTTCAATTCTGGCATTGAATTGGTTATAAAATGGGGTAAATCTGGAAATTCAATAAATAGTCTGTGCTACTGTAATGATGTGTTGTGATTTTAATGAATAGGCAAACTATCTTTGGCGTGTCACTGATTATCATCGGTATTTTAGGAATCGCCATTTTGATTCCCGCTTTCACTATGAGGAGTTATGGTTATGGCTATTGTCCTATGGAAGGCTTCATGGATCAAAGTACGTGGGGGCCAGGTATGATGGATCAAAGAATGGATCCAGACATGAGGTGGAACTATTCTACCCCTGAATATTCTGAAGAAGCTTTGACTTTTGATCAGGCCGAGTATCTTGCTAAACAGTATCTAGGTTCTTTGAACAATCCAGATCTAGAAATCAAAG
>JBAUBP010000303.1:0-2369 GCA_049676905.1 Bathyarchaeia archaeon | reverse complement strand
AATATGTTTAGATTGCTGAGAATAGCCATGGTTAGTATCGCTACCAAAGCTACGATAATCAATAGGTAATTCTGATTCTTCATGTCATAGCTTCCATCATCATAATGTTTGCTTGGTCTTCGTTGATAATCAGCTATTCTCTAATTTATTTAAGAAGAATTAGACCATTAAATGAAAAGAAAAGTGACAGTTAACGCACGCCAATCTAAAGTAATGAAAAAAGGTTATGCGCACACTAATTGGATGCTCAATTTTACCAGTTTCTAATCATAATAAAATTATTGATTGTTCAGGTTTAAGAGGCGTCAACGCGTTTTAGTTCCACCGCAATAATCATTGGTGAGAACGTAAGCAGTACAATAATTATCATGAACATCGTAAGTACTGCCGTAGATGTTCGCATGAAACCACATGAGAATCCCTGTGAAGAAATGAATGATTCGCATATACCTGTGGCAGGGACTAGGAGGATAACTCCTAAGATAATCAATATTGATAGGGTAATGATTCTGCCAGTTCTCGCCAATATTTATTGTCCTCCAGATTCTAGCGTTTGCGCTTGATGTTATTTTAACCAGAATTTTTTCTCGGGGTGTTCTTCAATTTTCTCTTTAATAGCAGCCGAGATAAATTTGTGGATGGCTGAAGAAACGAATTCGTCTCTATCACGACATATCTTAGTTTGCTCTACTGCGTTATCTATTTCCTTGACCAGGGTCTCGGGTAGATAGATTTCTTCATATTCTTCTTCTCTGATAATTTCAGATGTTTTTACTATGCTTTTCATGTCTGTTCACTGTTGAATTTCTTAGAGGTGTTTAATCATCAGATATAAGGTTATAACAGGAATGTATCACTGTTGATACATTAGTGCCGCATAAGAGCACCCTCAATAAAAAATGATGGAAAATGCTTTCTTAATCTTGAAAACGAAGTGTTTAACTAAAATTTAGGATTGAGCGTTGAAGTATATCCTAAGTGATGTTTTGAATATGTTCTTTGTATCTCTTGTCCCATTCTGCATGGATCTTTTTAGCCCAGTTTTCAAGGTTCATCTCTCTCTGGACGTTTAGTTTTAATTGATATTTGGAAACCTATTTTGAGTTTATGAATATTCTATGTGAATCTATTATAATTAATAGTGGGTAACGCGCATTAGGTTGTAGCGCCTTTTTTATTTGAGATTATGTGACTGCAAACATATTCATATTACGAAAATCGTAAATTTTTTTATTCTGTAAATTCCGATTTATTGGGAATTACCGCTCATGAATTAGGGTGCACGCGTTAAGCTGTCAATATTGTACTAGAATATTTTCAATTGATAGTTTTTAACTATGTGGTTATTTGGAAGTTAGATCCTGGTGGAATACGAAATCTTTAATGGTGCGTCTATTTTTCTCTTGTCCGATTTCAGACTTGATCTTAGCATCCCATCTCTTGTTCGGCGCGATAATCTGCTTGGCCCTATATTATGTACTGCGATTCAAGGGAGTAGCTTCGCTTCCTAGGCTGTTTTATCCTTTTGTTTTCTTTATGACGGTTTTTCCGGATGTTGACCATCTCCATTGGATGCAGATTGAGCTGGAACATTTGGTTCCGTTTACGATTTGGGATTTGTTTGAATGGGGCTTGAGAGTGGAGACGTATCCGAAGAGTTTCCTGCATTACTGGATATATCCGGTCATTCTACTTTTCTTGTTAGTTATGCCTCTAAGAGATCTTAAGGGGTTTAGGTGGTTTTTGTTTGGAGCCTTTTTGGGATGGACGGTTCACTTAATGCTTGATGGAGTCATATACATTACATAGCGTGCGCGAAACTAGGTTATAATTAACATTTAGGAATGTTGAGTATCCATTCATTGACGTCACGCTGTCATGTTCGGATTCCCAAATTTTTTTATAACCATGTTATGAACAGAGTATATTGTATGATAGAATATGACCCTATGGTTTTCTTCCTCTAATTATTGTTACAAATGCTTTAAAAAAATTGAATGTCCAAAATGTGGAAGCTTGAAAGTTAGTGGGCGCTTTGACGTTTATCTATGTCAGAATTGTAGTTACCGGTTTGAACATATTACAAGCGATAGTGGGGGATGCAGAACCGTTTAGTAAGCGTTAAAAGATTCGACGTCACGCTTTCACTAATTGCGATTGTCAGAATAAATTTTATAAGCGTGAATATGTCACCTCTGGAAGTGATGTATTATGTCTAGAATTAAGAGTCTCATGATTTCAGCTACAATCGTAGCAGTAAACTCTCTAAATTCAGTTCTACCAGTTTCAGCTATGGAACTTGATCCTGTCGGCGGAGTGGTTACTGCAGCAAACAAACTTGCGATTATTGCACCCTACCTAGTCGTGGC
>JBAUBP010000302.1:0-2170 GCA_049676905.1 Bathyarchaeia archaeon | reverse complement strand
TTATTAATGGTATGGGCTACGAATCCAGCTGAATCAATGCCTCTACAAAATATGAGGAAACTTATGGATGCGAAAGAGATTGGAACTCAAGTCATAGTTGTAGACCCACGTTTCACAGTTACCGCATCAAAAGCAGATGAATATGTAGGATTATATCCTGGAACTGATAGTGCCTTAGCACTTGGTATTATGAATGTTATATTCCAAAATGACTTACATGATAAAGAATTCATCTTGGAACATACGAATGGAGCCTACTTGGTAAGAACTGATATGGGAAAAATGCTGAGAGGGAAAGATGTTGATGCAAAAAAAGAAGATGCTTATGTAATATGGCACGAACCTTCCATTTCCCATAAACCATTATCTCGTACAAATGTAAAAGAGGCAAGTCTTACCGGAATTTATACAATAGAAGGTATTGAATGCAAGCCTGTTCTCCAACTTTTAATAGAATTAGCATCAGAGTATACTCCTAAAAAAACAGCTGATATTACTGGAGTAGATAAAAATCTGATTATCAAACTCGCAAAAAGGATAGCCAATTCAAATAAAGTTGTGTTTCTCACGCATATGGGTTTTACAAGAACTTATCATGGGGATATTTCTTTACGAGGTGTTATTTCTGTAGCAGCAATTACTGGTAATATAACTACAACAGTAAGCTCAGGATATATGCCTGGCGCCTTAAATTGGAATCCATTCCTTAAAGCCATCCCGGATAAACCTAGCTATCATAGAGTGGGCATACTCAATCTTTACGATGCGGTTATTTCTGGAAATCCATACCCTATAAAGGCTCTCTGGTTTGCTTTTATAAATTTTCTGAACCAATGCGCTAACTCGAATAAAATTATTGAGCAATTTTATCCAAATTTAGAATTTATTGTGCAAACTGAATTATTCATGACCCCCTCTGCTCGATACGCTGACTTAATTCTTCCAGTATGTAGCTTTTTAGAATTTTCAGATTTTATGGCTTCACCTTATCCGAATATACAACTTCAGCAGAAAGTAATTGAACCATTGTTTGAATCTAAATCAGATATAAATATCGTTGCTGAACTTGCTGAACGCTTGGGGTTTGGAGAATACTTTAAAGGAGGGGAAGAGGGGTTAATTGATCTTATCATGGCGTCTGGTTCCTTCAAAGGAATCACTCGAGAAACGTTGAAAACTAAAGCTGTGCAATTACCACCACTCCCAGAGGGAGCAAGTTTTCCTCTTAGTTTTGGTACTCCTTCAAGAAAAATCGAACTTTATGCTGAGCAATTATATGAGGATGGAGAAGCTCTTCCCGTTTATTTACCTCCTATTGAAGCTCCAGTTACTCCTGGAGAAAAGAAATATCCAATAACGCTTGTTAATGGTCATAGTCGATTTCGTACGCATTCAATGTTTGCAAATGTGCAATCTTTACTAGATTTAAATCCTGAACCATTGGTGGATATTCACCCAATTGATGCTGAGAAGCGAAATATAAAAACTGATGATATTGTTACTGTTTATAATGATAGAGCTCGGACAACACTAAAAGCTAGAGTAACTGAAGGAGTTAAACCGGGTGTAGCCGATATTACTGAAGGTTGGTGGATTGAACAGTTTAGAGAGGGAAGTTTGAACCATCTAACACATGACATTATTAATCCCGTACAAGACAAGGTCTATGAGCCTAACATGCACATGAATGATGTAGCAGTTGAAATTACTAAAAGCGAGGGTTTTAAAAAATGAGTAACGGGAAAAAGTTTGGTATGGTTATTGACCAAGAAAGATGCATTGGTTGTGAAGCATGTACTATAGCCTGTAAAATAGAAAATAATACTTACGATTATTGGATAAAAGTTGAGACTCAAGGCGGTGCTGTGAAGGACACTCCAAGAGGAGATTTTCCAAATTTGACAATGGATTTTCTTCCTAAGTTGTGTAATCATTGTGAGAAACCTCCTTGTGTTGATTCTTGTCCTGAGGATGCTCTCCAAAAAAGAGATGATGGGATTGTTATTTTAGACAAAGAATTATGTACC
Source organism: Bathyarchaeia archaeon (assembly GCA_049676905.1). Lineage (GTDB taxonomy): Archaea > Thermoproteota > Bathyarchaeia > 40CM-2-53-6 > RBG-13-38-9 > RBG-13-38-9. The sequence continues at coordinate 143 of JBAUBP010000302.1, read as the reverse complement.
GGTTGCCAATCCTGTTTAACAGCATGCCCCTATAATATAATTGTATTCGATGATGGCAATAACCTCGCCGAAAAATGCAATTTCTGTGTACATAGAGTTGATCAGGGGCTTGATCCCTTCTGTGTAATTTGTTGTGAAGGTCA
>JBAUBP010000301.1:0-4907 GCA_049676905.1 Bathyarchaeia archaeon | reverse complement strand
ATGCCAAGAGTGCAGCGATTTACTAGACTACTCCATTAAACAAAGAGAAAAGTGTCCGCTTGACCCCAAACCACTATGCAAGAGATGCAAGATTCATTGTTATTCCTCTGATTACCGCTTGAGAATAAAGGAAGTAATGAGATAATCTGGCATGTACCTACTCACTCATGGCAGAGTAGATTTACTTTTTCATTTCTTGGTTTAGTAAAAGTATAGTAATTAAAATATCTCGTATCCGACATGCTTCAAAATCTAAGATTAAAATAATTTATATCTAATTTCTCAATAGTTCAATTGATCCGTTATACTAATGTAATTCTTCATCAATATCAAATGTGACGGCAAATTCATGAGTATTGATTGTCATGGGTTATTGTTCAGTTTGTGGAAATGAAATATCGTCCGATGAATACTTCTGTGATTTATGTGGCGCTGCAACTATTACTGCTTCAGAGGCAATTAAAGGAACAGCCACAAGGAAAATTCGTAAAACCAAACCAAAAGTCCTGATTTTATTCTACTCCATGTATGGCCACATATTCAGAATGGCTGAAAGTGTATCAGAAGGCGTCAAAGAAGCTGGAGGCCAACCGATCCTCAAGCAGGTTCCTGAACTTATTCCAAAACGCTCTTGGAATGAAGATATCAAGAAGGCTAAAGAAATGATGAAAGATGTACCAGTCGCCCACCCTCATAAAGATCTCAAGGGTATCGATGCACTAATAATTGGAACACCTACGCGGTTCGGTAATATGTGCTCTCAAATGAGAAACTTCTGGGATCAAACTGCTAAAGAATGGATGGCTGGTGAACTGATAGGAAAACCTGCATCTTCATTCACTGGTTCTGCTAATCAACATGGCGGCCAAGAAACAACCATAATAACAACTATGATAACGCTTCTTCATCATGGCTGCATTTTCGTTGGTCTACCTTACTCCTTCAAAGATCAGATGACACTTAAAGAGATCAGTGGGGGCTCACCTTATGGAGCTTCAACGATTGCTGGTACAATGGGAGAGCGAATGCCTTCCGACAATGAATTGAAAATGGCCAGTGATCTTGGTAAATACCTTACCGAGATTACTAAGAAACTTTCTACCTGAATTACCAAAAAAGGCACACAAATTCTTTACAATTTAAAATTCTCTCTTGTTAACGTGAGCCATATTTTATCGAATACGATAAATATTATTTTACATTCTATCGAGTTTGAATAGGCGATGAAGAAAACTATCGTAATATTGGTACATGTATTTGTGTTATGGGCACTTTGCGCAGCTACAATAAGCATTTGTATGGCATTTAATACTGTTGAGAATGCAATAATGGCTCATGCGATTTTTGCCCCTATAATAGCTGTGACAGTGTCACTGATTTACTTTAGCAAGTTCAATTATACAACAGCATTACAGACAGCGACAGTCTTCGTTGCTTTCATAATTATAGTAGACTTTTTTGTTGTTGCTCTTTTAATAAATAAGCCTTGAGATGTTTATGAGTCCTTTGGGAACATGGATTCCTTTCATACTAATATTCATTGCAACTTATCTAACCGGTATTTTTTCTAAAAAATCTGCCTAACATAATAGCGTGCGCTCTAGGATAGATCTCCACATTCACACAAGCTTTCTTGTGCCAAGTCAAATAGTTGACTCATACCCTCACCTGTGATGCTCGAAACTTTAACAACTCTTTGGGACGAGGATAACATTTTGGCAGCGTCGACAAATTTCAAAGCTAGCCCCTTCATAGTTCCAGTCTCCTCTAGTTCTATCGTCTTCTTCAGATATGTGTAATCGGAGAGCAGTCGATCAATTTCTTGATTTTTTTGGAGATCAGATTTGTTTAAGACATTTACTGTCGGAATACTAAGGCGCATTTGTGTTGCAAGCGATAATGATATAGCAGATGCCAAATTAGTACCCGTACTTGCAATTAATCCGTCAATTATGTAAACACATATTGTCTGAGATGACTTTTTCAGATGATCACATATTGTAGGTCCAGCCGACTGAAACACAAATATTTCACTTTGGCCTGGGGTATCTATCAAAACATATTGACTTTTTAGCTGATCAATTTTTTCTATTATGGTGTTCATCAGTTTTTCAGTTAACTCTGCACCTTTTACCATTGCTCCACTTGGTCCCAAACTTTCTTTTTTCATTATTTCTTCTACTGTAAAATATCGCCGGATATCAAAATCACATTTGTAAGGTAAATGGATGCATCCAGGATCCAGATTTATAAAAGATATTTTATTACTGGTGTTTTTTTGGATCCAATTGCCAAATCTGTTTGTAAGACTTGTCTTTCCTGATCCTGCTGTTCCAACGAAGATTATGTTCATTCACATCATCTTTTCAGATCATTATGTAGTCATTCAACCTTGTTTTATCAGATCAACATAGGATTAGATCCAATTAATACTCTATGTTCGTTTCTAAAAGCTCGCGCTTAGAAAAAAGGGTTAGGAGTCATTCTATGATCTAGTAATCCGGTAGATGTAATTTTGAGATCTCACTTAGATCCGCCAGGTTATTTGATTTAATTAATCGATCGGATATTGTGTACAATACATTTTCAATGTAGAAACTTCTAGTTATCTCATATTCTGACTCGAAGTAATATCCACTCTTAAGCAATTCCTCAAAGTTTTCCAAATGTGTAATTTTTCCTCTAGTCAATAGTCCAACTTTTGGATCGATATTTATTACATAGACGCCTTGGAATACAAAGTCTCCATGAGTTGATGGTCTGATATCTTCTTCATGCGTGTCGAAAGATAGTTTAGCTTCTAAGATTGGGATGACTAGCAGATTTCTATTTCGATCGAATAGGATCGAATGATGATCTCGTAGAGCTGGCGAGTCTGTACCTCTATCGCCAATTATCAGTTTATCAATCTCTTTGGGACTTTTCACATTGCTGACATCGAATAGTGATATCTTTAGACCTTGATACCATGCAAAATCACCTTCTTCAGCCTCAATAGTCTCTTTACCAATACCAATAATATGTTTCTCATCATATGGGTGAAGATAGTCAGAATATCCAGGGATCTTGAGTTTACCAAGTATTCTTGGGTTCCTAGGATGGCTCATATCTATTGTGAATAAGGGATCGACCTTTTTGAAAGTTACTAGATAACATCTATCACTCATGAATCTAGCTGAATGAATCTGTTCTCCTGGCGCCAGATTTTCTAACAGGCCGACAATCTTGAGATCCTCATTCAAGACATAGACGTTATTTGAACTAGTTTCTCTTCCGCGCATAACTTGACCGTTAGTCGTGGCAATCCTGAAGAAACCCTTGTACTCATCCATAGAGAACTGATTGAGAACTCGTCCAGGCACAATTCCACTAGCTTGGAAGTTGATAGTTGAACCCTGGATTGCTATTCTATGAATTATCGTTGTCTCTTTATCCTGCCACCATTCCCCATGAGGCATAGTTATGTACATAGTTTTTTGGGAGACATACATATTTGTGGCGTAACCATTTAGCAGGACCTTATATTCCGCTTCCACATCTTCAAATTGGATATTAACTGCAACTATTATTGCATAGCTTTCGGGCATGTCTATACTTTCCGACGAATAATGAATCTCTGTTGCTGGCAGCTCCACTATTCTATCGCCAACATATATCCTCGGCAAGATGACTTCTTGATAATCTTCAATCCAGCAAATCGCCGGCTGACTTACAACAACATAAACCCATTCACGCATCATCCTAGAGTTCAAGTAGTGCCCCTCTAGAAAGAGGTCCTTCAAAAGAATCGGGGCTTCTCTTTTTGAAATATCATATATCTTCAGGTTAACTCCCTGAGGATCTATAGGAGGAATTACTTCTCGCCTAGTGAGATCAGGGACTGGTTTTAACGTTAGAGAGACTGAACTTTCAAAGACGATCAACCTATCATCATTTACGAATAGACCCAGGATCCTTCCATCTAGAATAGTGGATGACAGAATCGCCATTTTTTCTGCAGGGTAGACTTTTACAATAAATATTTTATTTTCTGAACTAAGATAGGCATATTGCCCGTCTATCTTGATGATGTCTGCTTCATCCACTCCTTCTACTTGTATGTTAGTTGTTGAATATTCAAGCCCATCTGCCGCACTTGGTTGAACACTTTCTTTGTTTCTTGCGGTCTCGATGAATTGCCAGTACCGATTATTAGATTCAGCTTCTCTGACTTTCATAAGAATAAAGTTCTCTAATTCATTTTTTGATATGAAAGTCTTGATCTGAATATCCTCTTCTGTGAAACCTGTTCTAGTCTCTGCCGTCAATATATTCGGCAGTACAATAACAGATAGCACTATTAAGACTGGGAGAGTCTTGTAGAAAAGTTTCTTATCCATTTACTCCACCGTAATGAATACTTGATGGAGCCAGTTATAATTCGACACTTACGAACAAGCTGTCCATAATTTAGAACAGGCAACATTTGTTGTGTTTGAATTATTACTTTTTCCTAGTCCATCTTGGAACGGATCTACACAAGTTTGATCTTAATTCACCGTTTTTTTGACAAAAAGGTAATACAAGAAATGGTTAAATTGTATTACACATATAACCATTCAGATCATTATGAATAATCAGTTTGTCTGTCCACATTGTGAGCTAAACATCAATCACGATTACTATTTACACATACTTGTCTGTGATTCATGCGAACAAGAGAATGAGTTTCAAAAAGATTCTTGATACTTGTAAGCCTTCCCCAATTTTGCTCTTTTCCATCTAGTGACAGAGAGATTAATGAGAATTGACAAGAGGAAATATTGTTCATGTTGTTGGAACAGGGACTATAGGCGAACCTTTGATCGGTTTGTTGGCAAGTCTAAAGAAAGAGCTTTCCATTGATGAAGTGACCTTCTCTAAGCGTA
>JBAUBP010000300.1:0-2241 GCA_049676905.1 Bathyarchaeia archaeon | reverse complement strand
TTCACATTGAACATCGATGGAAAGAGTATGTCTCCTATTATGTTTGATGTGGAATCCATATAGTGGCGTTTTCCCTATGATGGCGCTTGCAAGTGCAATGGGTCCTCCTTCACGATTCGTCATCGCTCCTAAAACTGAATTTGCGTATATTACTGCTGACGACTCCGCCCACGCTAAGTGATCTCCGTACTTTGGAATTCTTTCTAGCAGATATGGTGTACATGTGCATGTCGACTCTACACCAATTTCATTCAATGCTGAAATTATCTTTTTTTGATTTATAGCGAAATCTTCAGGAATTCCAATTTCTTTCCAATGATCTAGATCCATGCCTGCGGGGTTAATAGAAGTATAGACGGAGGTTTTAGCTCCTAATCTAGAGAAATCTTGAATGAATTCTAACCCTGCGTCTCCAATTGTTTTATAGGATATTCCGGATATTTGTGCGCTTTTTATTGGTATTAATCTGGCAGCATCAAAGATCTCACCCATAGTCACAAGTAATCTCATTGCGGTGGCTGCAGCTTCACCTGACTCTCGGTTGAGAATTTTTTCTTCTTCTGTTGTGAGATACAATGTCTTGCTTTCACGCTTCGTGATTGAGGGGGATTTTCGCTTTTTCAAAATCCCCTTTTTTCTTAAGAAAGGTCATTGTAGCGTCGATTCCGATCTTGGTTGTAAGGTTTAACTCTTGATCTCCTGATGGGTCCAGACTTGACCCTCTAGCATTCTTTATCATTATCAATCCTCGGTCTCCTTGGAATCGAGTAGCTATTGCCCATTCAACATCTTTCATATCATTTACATCAATGTCTACATCGACGATTATTGCTTGTTTAAGTGACGGATGACCCGCAAATGCTGCAAGAATCGCATTTTTGGCATCTCCTTCTGTTTGTTTTTCAATTGAAACTACTGCATGGAGCCAGTGGCAACCTCCAGGAGTTAGATTCACATCTTTGATTTTTGGAACAACTCCTGCAACAGTTTCAGCAATTTTAGATTCTTGAGGGATGCCCATAAGTAATCCATGTTCCATGCCAGAAGGAAGTAGCGCATGATAAATGAAGTCTTTTCTACAAAAAATATTTTCCACTTTTACTAAAGGTTGTTTTCGGATGATATCATATGTACCAGTCATATCTACAAAGGGGCCTTCATCAACGTCTTTATCGAGAAGAATTTTCCCTTCAATAACAATTTCTGAGTCTGCTGGAACATTTGCATTAATGGTTTTGCATCTGGCTGTTTTCAGTTCACCGTTTAGTAGTCTATTAGCAATCCCGTATTCACTTATGCCGAATTGTGCCGGGCACGCAGCTGCAATAAGAATGGCTGGATGTAGGCCTATCGCTATTCCTATATCTAGTGTTTTTTGACCTGAATCTCTGGCAATTTTGCAAATTCTGTAGAGGTGTCGTGGAACGATTCTTATTGCCATGTGTCGGTTGTCAATGACCATGAAGCGATGAAATGAGATATTTTCCTTATTCTCACCTGGTATTTTTGCAGATACTATGGCAGAGGTTATGAATGGTCCACCGTCTCTATCGAAATGCGTTAGAATTGGTAATTCATTAAGGTTCGACAGTTGTTCTTTTGCTTCAAGGGTGCCATCTGGTTCTGGATTTTGCGGGGTATTAATGGCCTCCATTATGAATGGCCTTGTTTTCTCTATGGGCATCCCGAGGGCTAATGACAATTTCTTCTTTGTTCCACATATTCCTGAAACAATTCTGTTTTTCTTCTTAGTTTTGAATAAAATAGCTTTTTTACCATCATGTTTTTTGATCAGTGATGATGCCTGAAATTTTGTATCTATTGTCTTGTCGATTTCTATCAGTTCTTCTTCTCTCTGTAAATCTTGGATGAATGACCTAAGGTCTGCCATTAACTTTTTCACTTATCAAGTCGATATTAGATATTCAGATATTAAGATAGATCTTTTCCCCAGGGATTAAATAGATCTTGTTTTAGGCCAAGTCTCAGAAGTATTCTACCGACGATAAAGTCTACAAGGTCTTGTATGGTTTTGGGCTTGTGATAGAATCCTGGACTTGCAGGAATGATTGCGGCGCCCATACGGCTCAATTTCAAGAGATTTTCAAGATGAATTGAATTCAAAGGTGTTTCTCGAGTAACTATGATTAGGGGTCGCCCCTCTTTCAGGCATATGTCTGCAGCTCTTAACAATAAGTTTCTGGAATTTCCACTTGCTATAGCTCCTACTGAGGCCATCGA
>JBAUBP010000299.1:0-2310 GCA_049676905.1 Bathyarchaeia archaeon | reverse complement strand
GATCTGAGAAATGCAGAATATATGGGAATGGATTTGTACTATACAAGCAGTGATCTTTCCGGTACTAATTGGGAAACACCGATAAAACTAAGCGAACATCAATGGCAATACAATCAAGCTATCGCCGCTTCAAATGAGCAATCTCATATTGTATGGACAGAGGAGCAAATGTGGGAGACCAATGGAAAAGAAGTGTTCTATTGTTCACATTAGGAAATATTATGTTCTAGGTGTGAAATGATTCATGGCAACAATAAATATGAAAAAAATCGGTACACTCGCTGTTGTCTTGGTAATAGTGGGAATAGTAGTCTGGTTAGGAACTGGATTAATTACACAAGAGCAAATCACACAACCCCAAACAACTCCTGAAGAAAAGACTACCGAGCCAACAGTTACTCAAGAAACGACGCCAAGCCCTGAAAGAGAAGTAACACGCGAAGATTTGGGGCATTCAGTCGTTACACCACAAGAAGCATTCACTCTAATTAAGAAAAATAAAAACAATCCCAACTTTGTAATTCTAGATGTTCGTACTCCAGAAGAGTTTACGGAAGGTCATATAGAAAACGCAATTAACATAGATTACTACATGGATGAACGCACTAATTATACCAAAAATTTCCGCGATGAAATTGGCAAGCTTGATAGAGACAAAAAGTATCTCGTCTATTGTTTAGCCGATATTCGAAGCAGTGTAACAATGGATATGATGAGACACCTAGGTTTTCGAGAGGTCTATGATATGTCGGGTGGAATAGTGCAATGGAAAGCAGAAGAATTACCAGTTGTGGAATAGAATAATCTCAACGAAGCAAATATCTGAACATATTCATAATTGATCTAATGATCATTTTTCTTAACTTAAGGACGTACTATACTGCTCTCCTATTGCTTGGGTGCGCCTTTGGTACGTCCCATCCATGAAAGATTATCTATATCTTTGAAAAATTTTCTAAAGATACGATAATACATAAATTCCTCTTTAGTGTTAAGTATCAATCCAGAAGGTAGTTTTCGAAAACGCTCAAATTCTTGATTATCTATTTGCGCTTCAGCATATTGTTGTAGGCAAATATCTATTCCAGATCCAAACCAGAATTTTGCTTTTTTTCTATTCAATATTTGTGTTGGAAGTTTTTCGGTCATGGCTTTACGCAAAATCCACTCCTCAACATTTTTGGATATCTTATATTTGGCAGGAATTTGAAGAGCATAATCCACTACCTTGGGATCCAAAAATCCAACGTGAGCAACCGTTCCATGAGCGGATGCGCTACGGTCTACTCTTTGGAGCGCTGTATTATGAAGTCTACCAGTAATATCTATGAGTTCGTTATCTAATTCTGCTTGATCTAGAGATTTGAGGTATGTGTAGCCGGCGAAGAGTTCGTCACCCCCCTCACCCGACAACACGGCTGCAACATGTCTTGCAGCATCTTGAGATACAAGAAAATTTGCGATACTTGATCTAACAAGCAGCGCATCAAACGATTCAAGGTGATAAATTACGTCTGGGAGGGCAGAAAGGAGATCATCTAAATTGACAATAGTTTCATGATGATCAGATTCAATGTGTTCAGCCATTATTCGCGCATGTACTAAATCAGGAGAATCAGGAAAACCAGCAGAAAAAGTATGTAATTTGCGTACAAGTGGTCGAGCGAAAGAAGCCATGGTACTGGAATCAAGTCCGCCTGAAAGCCATACACCTATTGGATCATGTCCAACAACAAATCCAGATACTGAAACTTCTAACCGTTTATACAGCTCACTAGCTATATTATCAGGATCCACATCAAGAGGCTTCTGCTTTTCTAATTTATAGTAACTTTCAGTTTTATTACTAATATAGCGGTGGCCAGGAGGAAATTCATGTATATCATTTGTGAACTCGATCAACGCCTTTATTTCTGAAGCAAAGCATAATGCTTCATTCTCGGTGTGACCATAATATAGTGATGAAACTCCTAACTGATCGCGCTCAAGAAATAATCCATCATTTAAGATCTTAGCATAAGCATAATGGCCATCCGCAACAAAATCAGAAGCGGTCTTATCCTTCTCTAAACTATCAATCTGTTCTTTCTGAACTTCTGTATATACGGCTCCGAGTGTTGCATTATCAAACTCTATAACTTTACGAGCAGCATGTCCTCGATGAGCAATCTTGTCTAACATTCGATTGACTTCATTACGCATCCCCGATTCTGCTATTCCGGCAATTCCACCCATCAAAATCATCCCATGTAGAGGGTTAAAGGATCAGTGGCTCACTTTTCAATATTCTGCAAGAGTGATATATATAAT